>NZ_JBPQTK010000033.1:0-53043 GCF_051386315.1 Micromonospora sp. URMC 107 | reverse complement strand
CGGTCGGTGTGGCGGGAGGGCGTCGAGGGGGTGCGGTGGCTACGCGGGGACGCGATGCTGTGGCGGCTGACCGTGGCGACCGCCGGGAGCAACGTGGCGATCAGCGGACTGCTGGCGGTGCTGGTGCTCTACGCGCTCGACGTCCTGCGGGTGCCGCCGGCCGGGTACGGCCTGTTCGCCGCGGGGGCGGTCCTCGGCGGGCTCGCCGGTGGACTCGGCGCGGGTCGGTTGGCCGCCCGGCTCGGCACTGTGCCCGCGCTCCGCGCCGTACTCGCCGGCCAGGCCGTCGCGCTGACCGGGCTCGCGCTCGCCCGACACCCGGTGCCCGGCGGGCTGGCGCTGGCCGTCTTCGCGGCCGGCACGACGGTGTGGAACGGACTCTGGGCCTCGTACGGGCAGCGGCACGTGCCGGCCGCCCTGCTCGGCCGGGTGGGTGCCGCCCAGCGGATGGTCGGCCTGCTCTCCGCGCCAGTCGGGGCGACCCTCGCGGGCGTGGCCGGCGCGGCGTACGGGGTGGGGCCGGTGGCGGCAGCCGTGGCCGGGGTCTTCGTGCTGGTCACCCTCGCGGCGTGGCGGACGCTGGGACCGGTCGCGCCGGCACCGCCCGCCGGGCCCACCGGGGCAGCCTAGCCGCGCGACCCGGCGCGCCGGTCGAGCCCGGAGAGGCGCATCGCGATCCGCTGCCGGGCCGGTGGCGCGGCGTCGAGCAGGCGGAACAGCAGGTTCCGGGCCGGCCGGGCGGCCGGGGGCAGGGTGGCGAGCCGGGTCAGCCGGGCGGCGAAGGCCACCACCTCCTCGGCCATCGGCCGGCGCCGGGCCGCGTACCCGTCGAGCAGGGTGTCGGGCGCGCCGCCCAGCACGTCGGCGAGCGTGTCACCGAGGTCGACCGCGTCCACGATGCCCAGGTTCATCCCCTGGCCGCCGGCGGGGCTGTGCACGTGCCCGGCGTCGCCGGCGAGCAGCACCCGGCGGCTGCGGAAGGTGTCGGCGATCCGGTGGTGGATCCGGAACCGGGAGCCCCAGAGCACCTCCGTCACCCGGTCGGGGCGGCGGGCCGGCCCGCGCTCGTCGAGCAGCGCCTGGAGGTAGGCCCGGTCGGGGACGGCGGGGGCCTCCGCCACCGCGGCGACCAGCCGGACCACCCCGTCGGGCAGCGGCGCCCAGACCAACGGGCCGGAGCGGGCCAGGAAGAGGGACACCCGGTCGCGGGGCAGCGCGCTCTGCACGCGGACGTCGGCGAGGGCGAACGACTCCCCGCCGTCGGCCGGGCCGGCGAAGCCGATCCCGGCCCGCTCCCGCACCGTGCTGTGCATCCCGTCGGCGCCGACCAGGTAGCGGGCCCGGACCGTCGCGCCGCCCGCGAAGGTCGCGACCACGCCGGCCGCGTCCGAGGTCAGTCCGGTCATCGCGTAGGGCCGCAGCACCGGGACGCCGAGCGCGGCGAGCTGCCCGGCGAGCACCTCCTCGGTGACCGCCTGGGACACCAGCAGCGCGTAGGCGTGCCGGGACGGCAACGCGTGGAACGGCACGGCGAGCAGCACCCGGTCGCGGTCGCGGACCGTGAACCCCGGCGACCGCAGCCCGCGCGCCACCAGCGGGGCGCCGGCGCCGATCCGGTCCAGCGTCTCCAGGGTGTACGCGTGCACGACCGCCGCCCGGGAGGTCTGCGGCGGCCGGTCCAGCCGGTCGACCACGGTCACGCCGACGCCGCGCCGGGCCAGGGTCAGCGCGGCGGTCAGCCCGGTCGGGCCGGCCCCCACCACCAGGACGTCCGTGCTCGTGGGCAGCATCGCCGACCTCCGTCCCCACCTGTGCCAACAACCGTTTGCCAACACTTGTTGGCAACAACGTTAGGCCAGCCGGTGATGGAGTGTCAACAGGCGTTGGCATACGGTCGTGGGCATGACCGACGCCGCCCCGACCCGTGCCCGCCGCTCCGACGTCACCCGGGCGGCGATCCTCCGGGCCGCCCGGGAACGCTTCGCCGCCGACGGCTACGACCGGGCGACCATCCGGGCCATCGCGGCGGACGCCCGGATCGACCCGTCGATGGTGATGCGCTACTACGGCAGCAAGGAGGGGCTCTTCGCGGCGGCGGCCGAGTTCGACCTGCGGCTGCCCGAGCTGGCCGACGTGCCGCCCGAGCGGCTCGGGGAGCTGCTGGTCCGGCACTTCGTCGACCGGTGGGAGACCGACGGGACGATGGCCGCGCTACTGCGTACCGCCGCCACCAACCCGGCGGCGGCCGAACGGATGCGCGGCATCTTCGCCGACCAGCTCACCGCGGCGGTGACCCGGGTCGTGCCCGGCCCCGTCGAGGCCCCCCGGCGGGCCGGGCTGGTCGCCAGCCAGATGCTCGGCGTGGCGCTGACCCGGTACGTGCTGCGGCTGCCCCCGATGGTCGACGTCGACCCGGCCGAACTGGTCGCCTGGGTCGCGCCGACCGTCCAGCGCTACCTGCGCGGCGCGCCCGACGCCTGACCGCGCCCACGCCGGCCGCCACCGCACCCGGCACCACCACTGCCCGGCACCGGCGCGGCGAGCAGCCGGGGCAGCCCGCCCAACCTTTCCGGGCCCCGGTGCGTCTATGTGGTGACGCGAACGCGCGACGGCCGGCCGGAGGGAGGGCGGATGGGACCGCCGACGACCGACGACGGGCGGGACGGTTACGTCGCCTTCGTCGAGTGCCACCAGCACCGGCTGCTGCGCGCGGCCTACCTGGTCTGCGGCAACCGGCACCAGGCCGAGGACCTGCTCCAGGAGGCCCTGCTCAAGCTCGCCCTGCGCTGGCCCGTCGTGCGCCACGGCGACCCGGCCGCGTACGTGCGGGCCATCCTCTACCGCGACGCCGTCTCCTGGTGGCGCCGACGCCGCCGGGAGTGGCTGAGCGCGTACCCGCCGGAACGGGCGACGACCGAGGGCGACGGGGCACTGCGGCTCGCGCTGCGCGACGCGCTCGGTCACCTGCCGCCCCGGCAGCGGGCCGTGCTGGTGCTGCGCTACTTCGAGGACCTCACCGAGGCCGCCACCGCCGAGGCGCTCGGCGTCACCGTCGGCACCGTCAAGAGCCAGTGCCACGCGGCGCTGCGCCGGCTCCGCGAGGTCGCGCCGGAACTCGGCCGCGACGAGGGGCGGTCCGGCGGCGGCGTGGTCACCGGGATGGAGGTGAACCCGTGAGGGAAGAGGAACTGCACCGGCTGTTCACCGTCGCCGCCGAGGACGTCCGGCCGGCGCACCCGGCGACGAACGGCTGGGAAAGGGCCCGCCGGGTGCGTCGCGCCCGCCGCGCCGCCGGCGCCACCGCGCTCGCGGTCGCCCTGCTCACCGGCGGTACGGCACTCGCCCTACGCCCCGCCGCGCCGCCGCCCCCGGCCGCCACGGCGACACCGCAGGAGAGCGCGACCCCGCACCCCGTGCCCGTGCAGACGCCCCCGGTCGAGCTGGCCTATCCCGGGCACCCGCTGGGCCGCCTCGGCGACCCGGTCGGCGCGACGCTCTCGGCCCGCCCGGTCCGCAAGGCGCTGGCGCTGCACCAGCCGGTCGACCCGGCGACCGGCGTCGCGGGCCGGATCCGGGTGCTCGGCGACGACGGCGTCGTACGGGACCTCGACGTGGTCACCCCCGCCCCGACCCGCGACGCCGGGGGCAACGAGGCGGTGCCGCTGAAGAACGGGAGCATCTCCCCGGACGGGCGGACGGCCGCCTTCGCCCAGACCGACGAGGTGATCGTGGTCGACCTGACCACCGCCGCCGTACGCCGCCATCCGCTCAAGGGCTACCTGGAGCACGTCCTCTGGTCCGGCGACCGGCTGCTCGTCGGCGACGACGACACCACGTACGAGCTGGACCGGGCTACGGGTGCCGCCCGAAAGCTGCCCGTGTCTCCCTGGGACGTGGTCGCGCCCGACCCGACCGCCCCGCCGGACGTCCTGCTCGAACTCGGCGGCACGCCGCCGAGCCTGACGCAGGTCCGGTGGAGCGGCGACGGGACGCACCGGGGCAGCGGCGCGGTCGACTTCCGCGCGCTGCCGCGCGGTCACCGGGTCGACGAGTTCTACGGGCGGGGCTGGCAGCGCGGCGACCGGGTGGCCCGGGCCGGCTGGATCACCACCGACACCATGGGCGGGCTGGAGGGCGTCGCGCTGCTGGACGCCCGGACCGGCGTGGTGACCCACCTGCTCGACCTGGGCCGGGATCGTTGGAAGGGCTGCTGCGAGGTGCTCGGCTGGGACTCCGACGGCGCGGTGCTGCTGCGCCACAACCCGGGCGGGCTGCTGCGCTGGCGGCCGGAGACCGGCGAGGTCACGGGCGTGACGCGGAACCTGTTCGGGGCGGTGTCGCTGGCCGCCGGTTGAGCGGGTCGCCGGTTGAGCGGGCGGTCGGGAAGCGCCGGGACAGGAAGTCGACGCCCGCCCTGCCGTCGTACCGCCGCAAGGGCCGGTCCCCGCGCGGCCGCAGCGGGCGCGCGGGGACCGGCCGACGCGTCAGCTTGCCAGGCCGCCGGGCTGGTCGCCCTTCACGACGGGGGCCCGGACCAGGTTGCCCCACTCGGTCCACGAGCCGTCGTAGTTGCGCACCTGGGGGTAGCCCAGCAGGTGTCGCAGCACGAACCAGGTGTGGCTCGACCGCTCGCCGATCCGGCAGTAGGCGACGATGTCGTCGTCCGGGCTCAGCCCGAGCTGGTCGGCGTAGATCGCGCGCAGCTCGTCCGCCGACTTGAACGTGCCGTCGTCGTTGGCGGCCGACTTCCACGGCTTGCTGACCGCGCCCGGGATGTGCCCGCCGCGCAGCGCGCCCTCCTGCGGGTAGTCCGGCATGTGCAGCATCTCGCCGGTGTACTCGCCCGGCGACCGGACGTCGACCAGCGGGCGGCCCGCCGCCACGTGCGCCATCACCTGCTCGCGGTACGCCCGGACCGGCGCGTCGTTGCGCTGCGGCACCGGGTAGTCGGCGTGCGGCCGGGCCGGCTTGTCCCGGGTCAGTTCGCGCCCCTCGGCGACCCACTTCTGCCGGCCGCCGTCGAGCAGCCGCACGTCAGGGTGGCCGAAGAGACTGAACACCCAGAGGGCGTACGCGGCCCACCAGTTGAAGTTGTCGCCGTAGAAGACGACCGTGTCGCCCCGGCCGATGCCCTTGGCGGCGCACAGCTCCGCGAAGCGCTTGGCATCCAGGTAGTCGCGGGTCACCTGGTCGTTCAGCTCGGTGTGCCAGTCCACCTTCACCGCGCCCGGGATGTGGCCGGTGTCGTAGAGCAGCACGTCCTCGTCGCACTCGACCACGACGAGGCCCTCGTCGCCCAGGTGCTCGGCCAGCCACTCGGTGGTGACCAACCGCTGCGGGTCCGCGTACGACTGGAGTCGGGGATCGGGATCGCTCGGCACAGACATGATCCCCAAGGTACGCCGCATCGCGGACGACCATCGGAAATCGGAAATCGGTGCAGCGAGTCCGCCACGCCGCGCGTGACAGTGGCGAGACCCGCCGACCATCGAGGATCACCATGACCGTACGGCACCGGACCGGGCCGCCCCGCGCCGCCGCGTCACCAGTGGACTTCACCGACTTCTACCAGGCGCACTTCCAGCGCCTGGCGGTGCAGCTCTACGCGTATCTGGGGGACCACGCCGAGGCGCAGGACCTGACCCAGGAGGCGTTCTGCCGGCTACTGGAGCGCTGGAAACGGATCAGTACGTACGACGACCCCTCCGCGTGGGTCCGCCGGGTCGCCTGGAACCTGGCCACCAGCCGGCTGCGCCGGGTCCGCACCGTCGTCCGGCACCTGGCCCGCCAGCGGGAGGAGCACGTGCCCGGTCCGGAACCGGACCGGGTGGCGCTGAGCCGGGCCCTGGCCTGTCTGCCCACGAGTCAGCGACGGGCCGTCGTGCTGCACCACCTGGCGCACCTGAGCATCGCGGAGATCGCCGACCAGATGGGCGCCCCCGAGGGCACCGTCCGCTCCTGGCTGTCCCGGGGGCGGGCGGCACTGGCCACCTACTTCACCGAGCGGCAGGAGGCTCACGGTGCGTGAGAACGCCCTGGACGAGATGTTCGCCGAGTTCGAGGCCGACGCGGTGACCAGCTTCCGGCCGCCGGGCGTGCCGGCGGTCGAGCGCCGGGTCCGCGACCGGCGGCGACGTCGCGGGCGGCTGCTGGCGGGCGTGGGCGCGCTCCTCCTGGCCGGGCCGGCCGGGGCGTTCGCCGCCGGCCGGGGTGCCGACCCCGGCCCGCCGATCCCGACTCCCGCCCCCGCGGTGTCGCCGACACCCACCGGCAAGCTCCCCGAACGGAAGGTCTTCCTGCCCGGCGCGCCCGGCCGGCTGACCGAACTGCGATTCGTCGACGCCCGGAACGGCTGGGTGCTCTTCGACACCTGTGGCACGCCCGATCCAGTCGCGACCGGCTGCCGCCGGCTCGTCGGGCGGACCGCAGACGGTGGGGTGACCTGGCGACCGACGAACCCGCTCCCCGACGCGAAGGGGTCGGCGCACCTGTTGCCGGTCGACGAGCGGAGGCTCACGGTGAGGGTCGGCGACGGGTACCTCGTGACCACCGACGGCGGCGCGGCCTGGTCCCGCCACCCGTTCGACTCACCGCCGTCGGTCACGCAGGCGAGCAGCGCCACCCGCAGCGGGTTCTTCGTGCACTGCCCCGAAAGAGGCCGACAGGGCGCGAGGGGCATGGAGTGTCCCCGGGGGGAGCTGGTGCGGATCGGCTCCGGTCCCGTCCGGCCCCAACCCCCGGTGCCCCTGACCGGCGAGACCGACCACCGGGTCGTCGAGAGCGGCGACGGGCGGCTCTGGCTGACCGTACGCGACGGGAACCGGCTCACCGTCCTGGTCAGCGATGACCAGGCGGCGACCTGGCGGAAGCTGCCAACCGGTACGGGGGCGAGGGCCGGACGGCTCCTCGTCTCTCCCGACGGTGCCGACGCCTGGTTGGTGACCGTCAGCGAGAGCGAGTTCAGCGTGACGGCGGCGACGGAGGTGTGGCGGCTGGTCGGGGGTCGGTGGGAGCAACGACCGGGCCTGCCCGACGGCACCTCCGACGTCGCCGCAGCGAACGGCGGGGTCCTCGCCGTCGTCGGGGCGTACGGCAGCGCCGGCTTCTGGGCCGACGGACGCTACGTCGACGCGCCCGCGGTGACCGCCGCGCTGCGGATCGGCACCGACGAGAGCGCGTCCGTCGAGGTGCTGCGCGACGGCACGGTCGTCGTGACCACGGCCTCCGCCCGTATCGTCGGCGTCGGGTCCGGGGCCACGCGCACGTGGACCCGGATCTCCTGACGGCGCACCGTCGACGGGCCCACCGGACGCCGGTAGGTCCGCCGACGGCGCGGGCCGGAGCTTCAGGCGCGGCGGTGGGCGATCCGGCCGGCCACCACGGTCACGAGGCAGGCGCCGTCGGCGCCGAGGACCGCCAGGTCGGCCCGACCGCCGGGTGCCAGCGCCGGCGGTGCGGCGGCGGCCAGCACCAGCAGGTCGCTCCGCTCCACGGCGGCCCGCAGCGCCGGATCGGCCAGGTGACCGGCCAGCACGGCGGTCACCCCGAGGCGCAGCAGCGCGTGCACCCGCTCGCGGGGAGTGTCGGCGGCCGGCAGCGGCCCGTCGTGCAGCAGTCCCGGCCCGAGCGTGCCCTGCCAGCGGCGGACCCGGGCCCCGGCGTACGCCTCGGCCAGCTCGGCCAGTGGACCCACCGCGACGATCCGGTCGGCGCGGACCGCGACGGCGGCCCCGGCGGTGGGCGGGGCGTCGGGCGCGGTCCGCAGCAGCGTCGCGGTGTGCAGGGTGAGCACGTCTCAGTCGACGATCGGGCCGAGCAACGGGCGCTTGGCGGTGACCGTGTCGCCGGAGGAGCGGCCGGTGAGCCGGCGCTTGATCCACGGCGCCAGGTGCCGCCCGGCCCAGCGCAGATCGGCGGCGCGGGCGGCCAGCCAGGGCGTCGGCGCCGGGTGCGGCGGCACCATCAGCCACTCCTCGTCGCAGCCGACGCCCAGCGCGTTGAGCACCTGCGCGGCGACCCGCCGGTGCCCGGCGGCCGAGAGGTGCAGCCGGTCGGTGCTCCAGAGCATCGGGTTGAGGTACGCGTCGTCGGCGTACAGGTCGACCAGGATCGCGCCGTGCCGCTCGGCCGTCTCGCCGACGGCCCGGTTGAGCAGCTGCACCCGGGGTGCGACGAGCCGCTGGCCGGGCAGCCGGGCCATCACGTCGGCGAACCGGAAGAGGACCACGTCGGCGCCGCCGGAGCGCAGCCTCCGCACCACGTCGTCGAAGCGGGTGACCAGGGCGTCCGGGTCGAAGGTGCGGCGGAGCACGTCGTTGCCGCCCGCCGCGAAGCTGATCAGGTCGGGCTTCATGGCGAGCGCGGCGGGCACCTGCTCGGCCACCACGCCGGGGAACAGTCGGCCCCGGATGGCCAGGTTCGCGTACCGGAAGTCGGGGCCGGCCTCGGCGGCCAGCCGGGTGGCCACCAGGTCCGCCCAGCCCCGGTAGCTGCCGTCCGGATACGCGTCGTCCATGCCCTCGGTGAAGCTGTCCCCCACCGCCACGAAACTGCGCCAGCGCACCTGATCATCCCTCCGCCGTGCGGTAGGGAAGGGCGCCTCGCTGTCGCTTCCGGTAAAAGGAAGGGTCCCTTCCCGACGCGGGACAGTCTTCCACCCGCGGGCACGGCGGCGGGGGCGGCCGACGGGCAAACGTGGTGGATTTCATCGTGCCCGGCGGGGATCGCGGCGGGACGGTCCTCCTCGCCCCGCTCGACCGGAACAACACGGAGGCGCCGTCGGCCATCCGTCGGAGCGTTCCATTTGCGAGACTGCCGGCCGGCCGTCCCGGTCCGGTCAGCCGGATGGCGACGCCACCGGATGCGCCGCGGCCCCCGATGTGCGAGCCTCGTCCAAGCCTGTTTCACGAGGTCAAACCCCTTGTCACCGCCGGATTACCCTCTGCACCGCAGACGGCGACGCCGCCCGTACGTCCTGGGAGAAACACTGTGCCGAACCTTGATGTGGCACTGAAGACCGCGATGAGCATCGACGGCGCGATCGGCGCCGCGCTCGTCGACTACCACAGCGGGATGACGCTGGGCGTGGCCGGAGGCACCGGCGAGATCGACCTGACCGTCGCCGCCGCCGGCAACACGGATGTCGTCCGCGCCAAGCTGCGCACCATCGAGATGCTCAACCTGAACGACGAGATCGAGGACATCCTCATCACGCTCGGCACCCAGTACCACCTGATCCGACCGGTGACCAGCCGCACCGGCAAAGGGCTCTTCCTCTACCTGATGGTCAGCAAGAGCCGCGCCAACCTGGCGATGGCACGTCACCAGCTGCGCGTCATCGAGGAGAACCTGGAGTTGTGAGCGGGATCGACGACATCGAGACGCCCCTGCCCCGTCGTACCGCACGCGCCGCGGGCACCCTGCCGCCGCCGCGCCCGCTGCCGCCGTCGCTGGCCGGGAACATGGCGCTGCCGTACCCGGCGATCGGGCAGGAGCTGGCGGAGTTGCGCCTGCAGATCCCCGGCGTGCACGGCTGCGTCCTCGGCGGCGTGGACGGCCTGCTCATCACCCACAATTTGCAGACCGACGTCGACCCGAGCGACCTGGCGGCGCTCGCCGCCACCACGTACGGGCTGGGCCGGCAGGTCGGGCTCCGGCTGGGGCAGGGCGACTTCCAGCAGTCCACGGTCCGCAACGCCGGCGGCTACCTGAGCGTCTACGCGGTCAGCCCGCAGGCGCTGCTCGCCGTGGTCGGCGAGGACAGCATCAACGTGGCCCGGCTGCACCTGCACGCCCCGGCGGTGGCCGGACGGCTCGCCGGTCTGCTGGATCAGTGCACGGACCCCGCCGGCGACAGGTCCTGACGGGGGCAGCCGCTTCGGGCGTGGGCGGGGGCGCCGTTCCGCGGGCCGGGTCGACCGGTCAGCGCGTCGACGACCCCCGCCCGCCGCGCAGGCGCACCGCGAGCAGCGCCAGGGCGGCACCGGCCAGCGCCGCCCCGGCCAGGAACGTGCCGCGCGTCGAGGTGGTCGCCTGGACCGACCCGAGCAGGAGCGGCGAGACGAACAGGCCGGCGAAGGTGGCGCTGGCCAGCAGCGCGGTTGCCTGGCCACGCCGGGCGGGCGGGGAGTGCTCGGCCACCAGGACGGTCAGCGCCGGCACGACCAGTCCCATGCCGATCCCGAAGACGGCCGGCGCGACCAGCATCAGCACCGGCGAACCGGTCAGCCCGAGGGTGACCAGCGCGACCGTGAAGACGGCGAGGGTGACCGCGAGCAGCCGCACCTGGCCCAGGCGGGCCCGGGTCCGCGCGTAGCCCAGGCCGACGATGCTCATGGTCAACGACGGGGCGCCCGTGAACACCGCCACGACGGCCGTCTCGGTGATGCCGACCTCGGCCAGCCGCAGCGGCAGGAACACCAGCACGCCGTACAGCAGCAGGCTGGTCACCGCCTGGAGGCCGTAGATCCCGACGAGCGTGGGATGGTCGCGCAGCAGGCCCCACAGCGACCCCGGCCGGCCCGGCGGCCCGTCGGTGCCGACGGCGGCGCGGCGCCCCGGGAGCACCCGGAGCGTGACCAAGCCGAGCGGCACCCCGATCAGGTAGACGCCGAACGGGGCGTGCCAGGAGAGGCCGCCCAGCACCCCGCCCAGCAGCGGGAACAGCACCCCGCCGAGGCTGATCGCGGTGGACCGCCAGCCCATCGCCCGGTCGCGGGCCGCCCCCGCGTAGAGGTCGAGCAGCCCGAGCGTGGTCCCCGCGAAGACCAGCGCCGCGCCGACGCCGAACAGCAGGCGGGTGGCGATCAGCAGGGGATAGCTGTCGGTGACCAGGCCCGCGCCGCCGGCGAGGCCGTACAGGATCAGTCCGAGGGCCAGGGGGGTGCGCACCCCCCACCGGTCGATGGCCCGCCCGACCAGCGGGCCGGCGAGGGCGAGGGAGAGTCCGTGCGCGGTGAGGACGAGCCCGGCGGCGGTGCCGGTGAGCCGGAGTTCGTTGCGGATCAGCTCGACCACCGGGGTCAGCACCGCACCCGCGAGCACGGTCAGCAGGGAGCCGGCGAGCAGGACGGCCAGCGCCGCCCGGCGGCCGGCGACCGGGTCGGTGGCGGCGGGCGCCGCGGCGACGCCGGTCACGAGCGGGCCGCCGGCCGCGACTGGCCCTGCCCCGCCGCCCACCGCCCGGTGTCCGCCGCTGGCGGCCGGGCCGGGTCCGCCGCCACCGGCGGGGCCTGTGCCGCCGGCCGGCGGATCGGGGCCAGGGCCACCGCCCAGGTGAGCAGTTCGTCGAGCATCGCGGCCAGGCTGCGTTCCTGGTGCGCGGCGGGGGTCGGGCGTTCCCCGATGAAGTCGGCGGGCAGGGAGAGCCCGACGGCGGTACGCACTCCGGCGACCCGGACCTCCGCCAGCACCAGGCGCAGCGCCTCGACGGCCCGCCAGCCTCCGGTCACGCCGTACCCGACGAAGCCGGCCGCCTTGTGGTGCCATTCGGCACACAGGTAGTCGATCGCGTTCTTGCAGGCGGCCGAGGTGGAGTGGTTGTACTCGGGGGTGACGAAGACGAACCCGTCACACGGGTCGACGGCGGCGGCCCAGGCCCGGGTGTGCGGGTGGCGGTAGTCGCCGAACGCCGCCGGGCTCGGCTCGTCCAGCAGCGGCAGGTGGAAGTCGGCGAGGTCGAGCATCTCGAACGCGACGTCGGGGTGTCGCTCGCGGGCGCCGTCGTGCACCCAGTCGGCCACCGACCTGCCGCGCCGCCCGGGACGCGTCGACCCCACGACGATTCCGATCCGTATCGGCTCCATGACACGAGTCTTCAACCTCGACCATGGTCGAGGTCAAGCCGGTAACATGCCGCCATGGCGAGCCTCCCGCCCCACCACACCGAGCTGACCGTCGGCCAGGTCGCGGCCCGCACCGGCGTCGCCGTCACGGCGCTGCACTTCTACGAGGCCAAGGGTCTGATCCACAGTCGACGCACCAGCGGCGGGCAGCGCCGCTACCCCCGGGACGTGATCCGGCGGGTGTCCTTCGTCCGGGTCGCCCAACGGGTCGGCATCCCGCTCCGGCTCGTCGCCGAGGCGCTGGCCGGCCTGCCGGACGGGCGCACCCCCACCCGGGAGGACTGGGCCCGGCTCTCCACCACCTGGCAGGCCGAACTCGACCAGCGCATCGCCCAGCTCCAGCACCTGCGCGACGATCTGACCGACTGCATCGGATGCGGCTGCCTGTCCATCGACCGCTGCCTGCTGCGCAACACCGACGACCACCTGGGCGAGACGGGCCAGGGCCCGCGCCGCCTGCTCGGCCCGGTCCCGGCGGCACCAGCGGGTCCGGAACCCGCCTGACGCCGTACCCGAAATGGATCGTCGCCCCACCGCCGGCCGCCGTACGCTGCGCCAATGCTGCTACGCATGTCGACCCTGCTGCTCCGGACCCTGCGCGAGGACCCGGCGGACGCGGAGGTGCCGAGCCACCGGCTCCTGCTGCGGGCCGGCTACATCCGCCGCGCCGCTCCGGGCGGCTACACCTGGCTGCCGCTGGGCAAGCTGGTGCTGGACCGGGTCACCGAGGTGGTCCGGCAGGAGATGACCGCGATCGGCGACCAGGAGGTGCACTTCCCGGCGCTCCTGCCGGCCGAGCCCTACCGGACCAGCGGCCGGTGGACGGAGTACGGCGACGACATCTTCACCTTCGCCGACCGGCGCGGCGCGGAGCACCTGCTCGCGCCCACCCACGAGGAACTGGCCGCGCTGCTGGTCAAGGACCTGTTCAGCTCGTACCGGGACTTCCCGGTGACCCTCTTCCAGGTGCAGACGAAGTTCCGCGACGAGGCGCGGCCCCGCGCCGGCCTGCTGCGCGGGCGCGAGTTCCTGATGAAGGACGCCTACTCGTTCGACCTCGACGACGCGGGCCTCGCGGCGGCGTACGAGCGGCACCGGGGCGCGTACCGGCGGATCTTCGACCGGCTCGGGCTGGAGCACACGATCGTGCACGCGACGTCCGGGGCGATGGGCGGCTCGGCGTCGGAGGAGTTCCTGGCGGCGACGCCCGTCGGCGAGGACACCTTCGTCGGCTGCACCGCCTGCGACTACGCGGCCAACACCGAGGCGGTGACCACGCCCGCCCCACCGGCCGGCGACCCGGACGCCCAGCCGGGGGCGCAGGTGCACGACACCCCCGAGACCCCCACCATCGCCAGCCTGGTCGAGCTGGCCAACGCCCGGCGCCTCGGCGGGCGGGACGACTGGACCGCCGCCGACACCCTGAAGAACGTGGTGCTCGCCCTGCGCCGTCCCGGCGCGGAGGAGACCGACCTGCTGGTGGTCGGGCTACCCGGCGACCGCGAGGTCGACCTGAAGCGACTCGGCGCGGCGGTCGCCCCGGCCACGGTGGACGTCTTCGACGGCTGGGACGCCCACCCCGAGCTGGTCCGGGGCTACATCGGCCCGCAGGTCCTGGCGAAGCTCGGCATCCGCTACCTGGTCGATCCCCGGGTGGTGCCGGGCAGCGCGTGGCTGACCGGCGCGAACGAGCCGGGCCGGCACGCGACGGGGGTGGTCTGCGGCCGGGACTTCGTGCCGGACGGCACGATCGAGGCGGCCGAGGTGCGTCCCGGCGACCCCTGCCCGGCCTGCGGCACGGGCGAACTGACCATGCGGCGGGGCATCGAGATCGGGCACATCTTCCAGCTCGGTCGCCGCTACACCGACGCCTTCGCCGTCGACGTGCTCGGCCCCGCCGGCAAGCCCGTCCGGCCGACCATGGGCTGCTACGGGATCGGGGTGTCCCGCGCGGTCGCGGCGATCGCCGAGCAGCACCACGACGAGCGGGGGCTGGTCTGGCCGGCGGCGGTCGCGCCGTGCGACGTACACCTGGTGGCCGCCGGCAAGGGGCCGCAGTTGGACGCGGCGCTGGAGCTCGGCGGGCGGCTCGCCGCCGCCGGCCTGCGGGTGCTCGTCGACGACCGGACGCACGTCTCCGCCGGGGTGAAGTTCACCGACGCCGAGCTGATCGGCATCCCGCGCGCCGTCGTGGTCGGCCGCCGCCTCGCCGAGGGGTACGTGGAGCTGCGCGACCGGGCGTCCGGCGAGCGCGTCGAACTGCCGGTCGACGGGGTGGCTGACCGGCTCGTCGAGCGGGTACACCGGGAGCGCGCGGACGTGGTGTAGCGACCGTGTCACGGGGTACCGCAGTCCGATCGACTGAATGCGTTCTGGAGGCTCTCATGACCGGTTACCGGGTCAGCGACGTGATGACGAAGCAGGTCATCTACCTGCCGGCCGAGACCACCCTGGACGAGGCGGCCAGGGTGATGAAGGAGGCGGACATCGGCGACGTGGTGGTCACCGACGGCGCCACCCTCGCCGGCATGCTCACCGACCGGGACATCGTCGTCCGGGCGGTGGCCGAGCGCAGCGACCCGGCCACCACCACGATCGGCTCGATCATCACCCGCGAGGTGGTGATGATCGAGCAGCACTCGACCGCGGCCGAAGCGGCCGCCCTCATGCGGGAGCGGGGCATCCGGCGGGTGCTGGTCTGCGACAGCGAGCGCAAGCTGGTCGGCATCGTCTCCCTGGGCGACCTCGCGATGCAGCTCGACCCCCAGTCGGCGCTGAGCGAGATCAGCGAGCAGGCGCCGACCGTCTGAGGTGCACGGAAGGACCCCTTCCTGACAGCCGTGGCAGCGGAGGGGTCCGTCCCCGACGACGGTAGCCTCGGGGCATGTCATCCATGCCGGCCAGGCTTTCCGAGATCGTCGACGAGTTCGCCGCCGCGCCCCGCGACGTGGTGCTGGAGATGCTGCTGGAGTACGCCGACGTCGTCCCGCCGCTGCCCGCCGGCTCCGCCGACCGGGAGAGCATGGAGCAGGTGCCGGAGTGCCAGACGGCGTTCTTCCTGCGCGCCCGGGTGACTCCGGCGAAGACGGTGGAGACCCTCTTCGACTGCCCGCCGGAGGCCCCCACCACGCGCGCGTTCGCCGGCATCCTCGCCGAAGGGCTGGCCGGGGCGACCGCGGACGAGGTGCTCGCCGTGCCCGACGACCTCTACCAGCGGATGGGGCTGGCCCAGGCGATCAGCCCGCTGCGGGTGCGCGGCGGTACGGCCATCCTGGCCCGGCTCAAGCGGCAGGTCCGGGAACAGACCAGCTAGACGGAGGGTTGTCACCCGACATGGAGATCGAGATCTACGCCGACGTCGTGTGCCCCTGGTGCTACATCGGCAAGCGTCGGCTGGAGCAGGCCCTGGAGTCGTACGACGGCGAGGTGACCGTCCGCTACCGGCCGTTCCAACTCGATCCGTCGCCGGTGTCGGAGCCGCGTCCGCTCGTCGACGCGATGGCCGCGAAGTTCGGCGGGCCGGACCGGGTCCGGCAGATGTTCGGGCAGGTGACGGAGGTGGCGGCCCAGGTCGGCCTGAAGCTCGACTTCGACCGCGCGGTCGCGGCCAACACCTTCGACGCGCACCGCCTGGTCGCCTGGGCCACCGACCGTGGACGCGCCGCCGAGATCGTCGACGCGCTATACCGCGCCCACTTCACCGACGGCGTCGACGTGGGCTCCCGCGACGCGCTCGCCGCGCTCGCCGCCGAGGTGGGCCTGGACGCGGCCGAGGCCCGCCGCTTCCTCGACTCCGACGAGCGGGTGGCGGAGCTCTCCGACGAGCTGGCCACCGCCCGGCAGATCGGAGTGACCAGCGTGCCCACCTTCGTGCTGGCCGGCAGGTACGCGGTCACCGGCGCCCAGGAGCCGGAGACGCTGCTCGCCGCCCTGGCCGAGGTGGACCGCCGCGAGGCCGAGGCCGGCTGAGCCGCCGGCCCGCGAGGCCGACGCCGATCGAGGGCCACCGGCCCGCGAGGCCCAGGCCGACTCAGGGCCGCCAGCCCCCGGACGGCGCTGCTGCCGACGCCCGCCGAGACGACGACAGGCATCGACGGAAGTGATGTTTCACGTGCAACGGTATCGACGCGCGTGATCGTTCAGACCGGCCTGGCCAGCCCTTCCACCACGCGTGCGCCGGGCAACGCGCCGAGCGCCGGGCCGGGCAGCGCGATCTTGCTGTGCCGTACGCCCGACCCGATGATCACGTGCGGGGCGGCGATCACCCGCGCGTCGACCAGGATCGGCCACTGCTCCGGCAGACCGATCGGGGTGATGCCGCCGTACTCCATGCCGGTCAGCTCCACCGCGTCGGCCATCGGCGCGAAACTCGCCTTCCGCACATCGAGCGCACGGCGGGCCACCCCGTTGACGTCGACGCGGGTGGTGGCGAGCACGACGCAGGCCGCGTAGCGCACGACCCCCTCACGCTTGCCGGCCACCACCACGCAGTTGGCCGACTCGTCCAGCCCCACCTCGTACGCGGCGCAGAAGGCGGCGGTGTCGGCGAGCTCGGCGTCGATCGGCGCCACCAGCACGTCCTCGACGTCCACCGGCGCCGCGGCGGGCCACTGCCCGACGGCGGCGGCGACCGGCGGAGCGAGCAGGTCGAGCCGACTGCGGGCGGGTTCGGTCTTCAGCGTCCCCATCACGCCTGCGATCCTCGCACCTGCCAGCACCCGGGGTCGCAGCACACCGCCGACGACCGGGGTGCCGCCGGCGGCAGGGGCTACCCCTATCGATCCCGAAACGGGGGTCCGACGGCGTGTGGAAGCGGGTGGTGCCGGGTACCGGCGTCCGGCATGAGTGAACTTCCGCTGCACATCCTGACCGACGCCGGCTTCACCACCGACGAGGCGAACTCCATCGTCGATCACCTCATCAAGGGGGTCGACACCCACGACGGGAGGGGCGAGACCGACCGGATCGACGTCGAGTCGCTCCCGGAGGAGAAGAAGGCGGCCATCGACAAGTTCAACCTGGCCGTGGCCGCCGACTTCTAGGCACCCGGAGCAGCGGCCCGTCCCGGACCGCCGGGACGGGCCGGCTGGGGCCGGCGCCGGTCGGGTCAGTTGCCGGTGAGGAACCCGTTCTCGCGGAGCAGCGCGCGGTCCCGGACGGCGGCCAGTTCCTCCGCCCGCTGGGCCTGGACCCGACGCACCTCCATCTCCTCCAGGGCGTGGCGGATGGCGAGCCGGATCACGCCGTAGAGAAAGACGAAACCGGCGACGTACAGGATGACGGTGGCGACCATGGCGAACATGGCGTCACGGTAGGCCGGACGTGAACGCGCGGGCCGTTCATCTTGCGCCGGTTCCCCCGTACGTGTCGGCGAGGTGGTCGGCCCAGGTCCGGACGCCCTTCGGGGTCGCCCCGGTGACCAGGCCGCCCGAGCGCAGGGCGCGGCCCAGCCTGCCGGGTATCCGGACCGCGAGCAGCGGACGGCGGGACCGCCGGGCGGCCGTCCACGCCCGGGCCGCCTCGTCGAAGCGGAGCACCTCCGGGCCGCCGTACTCCTCGATGCCGCCCAACGGACCGGCGGTGAGCCGCTGGACGAGGCGGTCCGCGACCTCGCCGGGGTCGACCGCCCCGGTGACCAGCACCCGCATGGTTGCCTCCCGCTACGCCCCGTCGCGCGCCCGCCGCGTGACAGTGGTGCCGGCGACGTCCGGCGTACGCGTGTGACCGGGTGTGCGGCGCCTCACCGGAGCCCGCCCATCCTCCCGGGCCGACGGTCCCCGCCGGACCGATTCGGCACATCGCCGCCGACCGGCCGGCTCGGAAGACCCCGGCGGTCCGGGCGCCGGCTCCGACGGCCGGGGAGCGGCGCCGGCCGAGGACGGCGGGCGTCGAGGTGGATCACGCGGGCCCGGCCGGCACGGCCGGCGGCGGGGCGGTCAGCCGGTGCGGATCCCGGACGCGCCGGGCACCACCCGGCCGGCGAGCACGACGCCCAGCAGGGCCAGCCCGGAGGTCACCGCGAGCGTGCCGGCGTAGCTGGCCGGCCCGGGGGCCGCGCCGGCGGCGAGCACCGCGCCGGTGAGCGCCAGCACGGTCGCCGCGAAGAGCGAGTCGCCCAGTTGCAGCGAGGAACTGTTGCGGCCCTGCTCTCCGGGGGCGGACAGCTCCAACGTGAGCACCGACAGCGAGGGATAGAGCAACCCCATGCCCAAGCCGGCGCCGGCCCAGCCGAGCACGCCGACCCAGATCGGCACCGCCGGCGCGACGGCGAGCGTGACCACGGCGGTGCCGGCGGCGATGCAGGTCAACCCCGCCCTCGGCATGGTGGCCCGGGAGCGCGGCGCGGGCATTCGCCCCTGCAACCAGGAGCCCGCCGACCAGGCGAGCGCGCCGGTGGTCAGGACCAGGCCGGCGGCGGTCGGCGACAGCCCGCGCTCCCGGGAGAGCATCAGTGGGATCACCACCTCCGCCCCGACGAACGCGGCCGAGGCGAGACCGCGCAGCCCGATCACCGTGGGCAGGCCCCGGCCGGCGCGCAGGAACCCGGCCGGCAGCAGCCGGGGCGCGCAGGCCAGCAGCCCGACCAGCGCCAGGGCCACCAACCCGACGGCGGCGGCGCCGCGCTGCTGCCCCCCGACGTGCAACAGTGCGGCGCTCACCCCCGCCCCGCAGGCCCAGCCGATCCGGGCCACCGCGCCGGCCGGCAGCCCCGTCACCGCGGTCGCGCCGACCGCGCGCAGGCCGGGATGGATCAGCAGCACCGCCGGCACCGCCACCACCGGCACCGCCAGGAAGACCCAGCGCCAGCCCAGGTGTTCCACGATCAGGCCGGCCAGCGCCGGCCCGACCAGCGACGGTACGACCCACGCGGCGGCGAACGCCGCGAAGATCCGCCGGTGCAGCGCCTCCGGGTACGCCTGCCCGACGATCACGTAGAGCGCCACCGAGAGCAGGCCGGACCCGAAGCCCTGCACGATCCGGCCGGCGACCAGGACGCCCATGGTGCTGGCTCCACCGGCGAGCACCAGCCCCAGCACGAACCAGACGAGCCCGTGCCACATCGGCGCCCGAGGGCCCCGCGAGTCGCACCAGATGCCGGAGGCGACCATGGCGAGCACGCTGGCGGCGAACGGGCCCCCGAAGGCGATCCCGTAGAGGGCCAGCCCGTCGAGGCTGCGGGCGACGGTGGGCATGGCGGTGCCCACCGCCAGCGCCTCGAAGGCGAGCAGCGATATCAGCGCGACGCTGCCCACCGTCATCGCCCGCAGCCGGGGCGCGAAGATCCCGGCCTCGGCGGCGACCGGGGCGGCGGGCGCCGCCGTGTCGGTCACCGCCGACCCGCCGGAGGCGGCAGCCACAGCGGGCGGTGACCGGGGCGGGCCCGTCGGTTCGAGGCACCCGCCCCGGAGCGGGGCAGTTCGATCAGCATGGGGATCAGCCTCGGACCTCAACCCGGATTGAGGTCAAGGGTGACCCGGCTCTCTCCGCCCGGTCGGGAGCCCCGCGGGCATCCCCCTCCCGCGTCGGTCGGCGAGATTGCCGCCGCCGCGCGGGAGGAACTTCCGCTGCTCGGAGTGCATAACGGACGATCCGCCGGGAAGCCAGGCCGCCGGAGCGGAGGCGTGGGAGGCGAGATGGCGTACGGCGGGAGCAGCGGCAGCGAGGGGCCTGACCGGCGCCTGTCCGGTCGTACGCCTCGATGATCTCGCTGGGCCACGTCGCCAACCGGCTCCTTCCCCCGGTGGCCGTGCCGCAGGTCGTCGGCGAGGCGTCCCGGAGCGTCGGTGCCGCCGCCACCCGGCTGGCCCGGGTGGCCGGGCTGACCAAGCGTCGGGTCTGGTCCCGCCCCGGCCGGCACCACATCGAGGTGCACGGCGTCTGCCAGGACGGCGGAGACGCCCTCGCCCGCCAGGTGGAGGCGGCACTGGAGCGGATGCCCGGGGTGCGGTGGGCCCGGGTCAACGCCCCGTCCGGCCGGGTGGTCGTCGCCGTCGGCACGCCGGAGCCGAAGCTGCGCGACCTCATCGCCACCGTCGCCCACGCCGAACGCACCTGCCCGCACGAGCCGGACCCGGAGATCCCGCCGCCGCACCCGCCCGAGGAGGGGCCGCGCACGCCGCGCACCCTCGGCGCGCTGGCCTCCGACGCCCTGGGCCTGACCATCTCCGCCGCCACCCGGATCCTGCCGTTCACCCCCGTGCCCGGGGAGGTGGCCGGGCTGCTCGGCGCGGTCGACCTGCACCCGAAGCTGCACGCGCTGGCCGACCGGGGGCTGCGCGCCGATCCCCGCGCCGACCTGCTGTTCCCGCTCGCCGAGGCGGTGGTGCAGGGCCTGACGGGCGGCTGGACCGGGATCGTGCTCGACGGCGTGCAGCGGGTGGTGCAGTGGGGCGAGGCGCGGTCGCAGCTCCGCGCGTGGGGGCAGGCCGAATCCCGGTTGACCGGGGACCCGGAACGGGCCGTCGCCCGGGCGCCGAAGATCGAGCGCCCGTGCCCGAAGCCGGACGGCCCCGTCGAGAAGTACGCCACCCGGATGATCGCCGCTGGCGCCGCCGCCGCGGCCGCCGCGACGCCGGTCGTCGGCCGGAAGCGGGCCGCCGCGCTGGGGCTCTCCGCGCTGCCCAAGGCCCCCGGCAGCGGACGCGAGGGGTACGCCGCACAGCTCGGCCGGATCCTCGCCCGGCGCGGGGTGATCGCGATGGACCGCAGCGTGCTGCGTGAACTCGACCAGATCGACACGGTGCTGCTGGATGCCGCCGTGCTCGGCTCCGACCGGGGAGTGCTCGCGGACCTGGCACCACTGGCCGGGGCGGACGTCGGGCAGGTGGCGGCGCGCGCGTTCGCCCTCTTCGACCCCGCCGCGCCGCGGGAGCTGCGGCACGCCGACGGCTGGCGGCTCGGGCCGCTGGACGCGCTGGACGTCGAGCACGCGGGCGACACCGCGGAGAGCCGGCGGCTGCGCGACGCGGGCGGATCCCTGCTCGGCCTGGCCGACGGCGACACCCTGGCCGCCGTACTGCGGGTCGAGCCGGAGCCGGCGCCGGGCGTCGACGCCCTGCCGACCGCCGCCCGCCAGGCGGGCCTGCGGCTGGTCGTGGCCGGCGACGACGACCGGCGGTACGACTTCGCCGACGCCCACCTGTCCGGCGGCGACCGGCTGGCCGAGTCGGTGCGGGCGCTGCAACGCGACGGGGCGGTGGTGATGGTGGTCTCCGGCGACCGCGCCGCGCTCGGCGTCGCGGACTGCGGCCTGGGGCTCTCCGCCCCCGAGGACCTGCCGCCCTGGGGCGCGCACCTGCTGGTCGGCGCCGACCTGCGGGTGGTGGCGCTCGTGATCGAGGCGGCCGGGGTGGCCCGCCGGATGACCCGGCAGAACATCGGCCTGGCCATGGCCGGCACCGGCCTCGGCGCGCTGGGGGCGTTCACCGCCGCGCCCGCGCAGCTGCCCGGCCGCTCCCTCTCCGCCGTGAACGGCGCGGCGGCGCTGGCCTTCGCGCACGGCGTCCTGCGGGCGCACCGGCTGCCCGACCGGGCAGACAGCCCGACCCCCACCATCACCGCCTGGCACCTGATGCCGACCTCGGCCGTGCTCGACCAGCTCGGCACCAGCCCGGACGGGCTCGCCACCGACGAGGCCGAGCGTCGCCGGGGCGACGGGACCGTACGGCCCTCCGGGCCGACGGGGCTGCTCCGCGCCTTCGTCGACGAGCTGGCCAACCCGCTCACCCCGGTCCTCGCCGCCGGGGCGGTGCTCTCCGCCACCTTCGGCTCGCTCGTCGACGCGGCCCTGGTCGGCGGCGTGGTCGGCGGGTCGGCGCTGCTCGGGGCGGTGCACCAGCACAACACCGAGCGGTCGCTGGCCGAGCTGCTGTCCCGCTCGGCGGTGACCGCCCGGGTACGCCGGGACGGCGCCGAGCGGATGCTGCCGGCCGACGACCTGGTGCCCGGGGACGTGGTCCTCCTCGAATCGGGCGACGCCGTCCCGGCCGACTGCCGGGTGCTGGAGTCGGCCGGCCTGGAGATGGACGAGTCCTCGCTCACCGGCGAGTCGCTGCCGGTCGGCAAGACCGACCAGCCGGTCGTGGCCGCCGCCGTCGCCGACCGGCGGTCGATGCTCTACGAGGGCACCACCGTCGCCGCCGGCCACGGGACGGCGGTGGTGGTCGCGACCGGCGCGCAGACCGAGGCGGGGCGGAGCCTGGCGATGGCCCGGCAGGCCCCGCCGCCGAGTGGCGTGGAGGCGCGGCTGGGCCGGTTGACGCGGGCGGCGATCCCGCTGGCCGCCGGCTCGGCGGTGGCGGTGGCCGGCGTGGGGCTGCTGCGGGGCGTACCCCTGGCCGCGACCGCCGCGACCGCCGCGAACCTGGCCGTCGCGTCCGTGCCGGAAGGGCTGCCCTTCCTGGTCAGCGCCGCGCAGCTGGCCGCCGCGCGGCGGCTGGCGGAACACGGCGCGTTGGTCCGCAACCCGCGCACCATCGAGGCGCTCGGCCGGGTGGACGTGCTCTGCTTCGACAAGACGGGCACCCTCACCGAGGGACAGCTGATGCTCGCCGGGGTCGGCGACGACGGCCGGTACGCACCGGTCGACCGGCTCGACGACGGCCTGCGGTTCGCCCTCGCGGCCGCGCTGCGGGCCACCCCGGCCGCCGCCGACCCTCGCGATTTGGCTCAGCAGACCGACCGCGCGGTCCGGTCCGGCGCCGAGGCCGCGGGGGTGACCGAGCAGACCGGCGCCCAGGGGTGGGAGCCGGTCGGTGGGCTGCCGTTCGAGCCGTCCCGCGGCTACCACGCCACCGTCGGCCGCGCCGGGGACCGGCTGCTGCTCAGCGTGAAGGGGGCGCCGGAGTCGGTGCTGCCGCGGTGCTCGGGCTGGCGTACGCCGGGGGGCCGCGACGAGCCGCTCGACGACGAGGGACGCCAGGGCCTGCACGCCATGCTCGCCGACCGGGCGGGGGCGGGACACCGGATCCTCGCCGTGGCCGAGTGCCGGGTCTCCTCGCCCGGCGTCACCGACGCGCAGGTGCACGACCTGACCTTCGTCGGCTTCCTGGCGCTCGCCGACGGGGTCCGCGAGAGCGCCGCCCCCGCCGTACGCCGGATCCGTCAGGCCGGCGTGCACACCATCATGATCACCGGCGACCACCCGGCGACCGCCGAGGCGATCGCGGCCACCATCAGCGACCACGAGGAGCAGCGGGTGGTCACCGCGACGGAACTCGAACAGCTCGACGACGAGGCCCTCGCCGCGCGGCTCGCCGCCACGGACGTGGTGGCCCGGTGCACGCCGGCCCACAAGGTCCGGATCATCCAGGCGTTGCAGAGGTGCGGCCGTACGGTGGCGATGACCGGCGACGGCGCCAACGACGCCGCGGCGATCCGGCTGGCGGACGTGGGCATCGCCCTCGGCAGGCGGGGCACCCCAGCGGCCCGCGCGGCGGCCGACCTGGTGGTGACCGACGACCGGCTGGAGACCATCATCGCGACCCTGGTCGAGGGCCGGGCGATGTGGTCCTCGGTACGCCACGCGCTCAGCATCCTGGTCGGCGGGAACCTCGGCGAGATCGCGTTCAGCGTGCTGACCGCCGCCGCGACCGGCCGCTCGGCGCTCACCGGCCGGCAGCTGCTCCTGGTCAACCTGCTCACCGACCTGGCGCCGGCGTTGGCGATCGCGGTCCGGCCGCCCGCGGCGGGCCACGCCGACGGCCTGCTCCGGGAGGGCCCCGACACCTCACTGGGCGAGACGATGACCCGGGAGATCGGGCTGCGCGCCGCCGCCACGACGCTGGGCGCGACCGCCGGCTGGACGCTGGCCCGCTACACCGGCCGGCGCAGGCGGGCGGGCACCGTCGCACTGGTCTCGCTGGTCGGCACCCAGCTCGGACAGACGGTGCTGGCCGGCGGCACCAGCCCGGCCGTGCTGGCCTCCACCGCCGCGTCGCTCGGGGTGCTGGTGGTGGTCGTCCAGACGCCGGGGGTCAGCCACTTCTTCGGCTGCGCCCCACTCGGCCCGGTCGGCTGGACCATCGCGACGGGTTCCGCGCTCGGCGCCACCTTCGCGAACGGCGCGCTCACCCGTCTGGTGGAACGCCTGCCCCAGTCGGGTTCCCGGCCGGTGTGACCGGAGACCGCCGGCGATCGGCATGACCGCGCCGATCACGGGTACGGCTGCGGGTGGAGGTGCGCATGTCGACGACGCAGCCGGAGGTCACGTTCATCGGCACCGCCACGACGGTGCTGCGGATCGGCGGGTTCACGCTGCTGACCGACCCGAACTTCCTGCACCGGGGCCAGCGCGCGTACCTGGGCAAGGGGCTCTGGTCCCGTCGGCGCACCGACCCCGCGTTGCGGATCGCCCAGCTCCCGTCGCTGGACGCCGTGGTCCTCTCCCACCTGCACGGCGACCACTTCGACCGGGTGGCCCGCCGGGAACTCGACCGGGAACTGCCGATCCTCACCACCCCCGCCGCCGAGCGGAAGCTGCGCCGCTGGGGCTTCCGGGCCGCCGAAGGGCTGCCCACCTGGAGTTCCCGCGAGCTGCGCCGGGACGGCGAGACGCTGCGGCTGACCTCGATGCCGGGGAAGCACGGGCCGGGCGCGCTGGACCTGCTGCTGCCCGACGTGATGGGCACGATGATCGACCTGGAACGCGACGGCAGCCGTCGGTTCCGCCTCTACGTCACCGGCGACACGCTGAACCGGCCGATGCTGGCCGACATCCCCGAGCGGTACCCGGACATCGACGCGATGCTGATCCACCTCGGCGGCACCCGGATCGCGGGCCTCCTGCTCACCATGGACGCGCGGCAGGGCGCCGACCTGGTCGAGCTGGTCCGGCCGAGGCTCACCGTGCCGATCCACTACGACGACTACCCGGTGTTCCGCTCACCGCTGGGCCACTTCGTGGCGGAGGCCCGCCGGCGCGGCTTCGCCGGGAGCGTCCGCACCATCGCCCGCGGCGAGACCGTCCCGCTCACCCCGCCGGACTGAGCCTCCCGCCGCTCCGGCCCGCCGGGCCGGGCTGCTCCGCCCTCCCGCGCGCCGGGCCCGGCCGGGTTCGCCGCGGTGCCCGCGTACGACGATCGCCGCCTCCCGGCCGGGGGCCGGAGGGCGGCGATCGGTCGTGACGGGCGGTCAGGCGCGCTCGGAGATGGCCTCGATGAGGTCGCCCACCGGGCGTTCGGGCAGGGAACGGGCCACGTCGGCGACGGCCACGATGCCGACGAGCTCGTGCCCGTCGATCACCGGCAGCCGGCGTACCTTGTGCTGGCTCATGGTCCGCAGGATCTCCGCCGCGTCGTCGTCGGCACCGATCGTCACCGCCTCGCCCTGGGCGAGCTCGCCGGCGGTGACACGGCCCGGGTCGCGGCCCTCGGCGAGGACCTTCACCACGATGTCGCGGTCGGTCAGCATTCCCTTGAGCCGGTTGTCGTCCCCGCAGATCGGCAGCGAGCCGACACCCAGCTGGGCCATCTGCTTCGCGGCCGTCTTGAGGTCGTCCTGCTCACGGATGCAGGTCACGTCGTTCGTCATGATCTCGCGTGCGGTCGGCATTGGCTGACACCTCACTTCCAGGGGGTTGTTGCCGTTTCTCCTACCCCCGTCCTCCCCGCCCATACACGGGCGGTGGAAGCGCCGGCGAACCATGGCGAGGTGGGCCGCGTTCCGCGCCCGTCTCACTGCGCCGGATGCCAGGTGGCGGCGGCGCGGCGCAGCCGGTCGTTGACCGCCCGGCCGACGCCCACCTCGGGGACCGGCTCGACCAGGATCTCGCCGACCCCGATGGCGTCCAGCTCGTGCAGCGCGTCGAACAGCCGCGCGGCGGCCTCCGTCAGGTCGCCGGCGGCGGAGAGCACCTCCACGGCGGCCCAGTCGCCCGCCGGCCGGTCCCGGAAGGCCAGGAAGCCGCGCCGGACCCCGTCGGCCGCCGGCGGCTCGCCGCCCGAGGCCAGCCGCAGCGGCGTACGCGGGGCGTAGTGCGCCGCCAGCGTGCCGGGCGCGACCGGCTGCCCGGAGCTGCCCGGGCGTACGGTCACCGGGCCGGCGGCCTCCTCCAGCGCCTCGACCGGCAGCGCGCCGAGGCGCAGCACCACCGGCCGCCCACCCCGGGCGTCCACGATGGTCGACTCGATGCCGCACCGCGTCGGCCCGCCGTCGAGCACCACGTCCACGGCGGCACCCAGGCCCCGCACCACGTGCTCGGCCCGCGTCGGGCTGAGCTGGCCGAACCGGTTCGCGCTCGGCGCCGCCACCGGCACCCCGGCCTCGGCGATCAGCGCCCGCGCGTACGCGTTGTCGGGCACGCGGACCGCCATCGTCGCCAACCCGGAGGTGACGATCGGCGGGATCGCGGCCGGCCGGTCCACGATCAGCGTGAGCGGCCCGGGCCAGAAGCGTTCGGCCAGCGCCGCCACCGCCGCCGGCACCGCCCCGACCAGCTTCTCCAGTGCGGCCGCGTCGGCGAGGTGCGTGATCAGCGGGTCGAAGCTGGGCCGCGCCTTCGCCTCGAAGATCCGGGCGGCGGCCCGGGCGTCCAGCGCGTTCGCGCCGAGCCCGTAGACGGTCTCGGTGGGAAAGGCCACCAACCCGCCGGTACGCAGGACGGAGGCGGCCTCGGCGATGCCGCTGTCGGCCGGGAGCACGCGTGGGGATCCGGTGGTCACGCACCCGACGCTAACGTGCCGGGGATGGCGTCGGCGCTGCGGTGGTCCGGTTCCGATCCGTGCCGCGCGGCCTAGGATCGGGTCATGTCCTTGACGGCGAACGACGTCGAGCGGTTCGAGGCCGCCAGGCCCCGCCTGGAAGCCATCGCCTACCGTCTCCTCGGCTCCGCCGCCGAAGCCGAGGACGCCGTCCAGGAGACGTTCCTGCGCTGGCAGGCCGCCGACGTCGAACACATCGAGGTCCCCGAGGCCTGGCTGACGAAGGTCCTCACCAACCTGTGCCTCAACCAGCTCACCTCCGCCCGGGCACGGCGGGAGACCTACCCGGGCCAGTGGCTTCCCGAGCCGCTGCTCGCCGGGGACCCGATGCTCGGCCCCGCCGAGACGGCCGAGCAGCGCGAATCGGTCTCGTACGCGGTCCTCACCCTCCTGGAGCGGCTCTCCCCCGGCGAACGGGCGGTGTACGTGCTGCGGGAGGCCTTCGACTACCCGCACCGCGAGATCGCCGCGATCCTCGACATCACCGAGGCCGCCAGCCAGCAGATTTTCCACCGCGCCAAGAAGCACGTCGCGGACGGCAGGCCCCGTGCCGAGATCGACGAGGCCGCCGCCCGGCGGGTCGTGGCGGAGTTCCTGACGGCCGCCACCGGCGGCCGGATGGAGCCGCTCCTGCGCCTGCTCACCGAGGACGTCTTCGCGGTCGGCGACGGCGGCGGGAAGGTCCCGGCCCGCGCCAAGGCGTTCGAGGGCGCGGTTGCGGTCGCGAAGTTCCTGTGGGGTCTGTTCAGGCCCGGCAAGGCCAAGCGCGCCCTGGTCGGTGGCACGCCCGAGGTCTACGCCTGGACCGCCAACGGCGGCCCCGCCGTCCTGGCCGTCGTGGACGGCCGGGTCGTCGGCGTCATGTGCCTGGAGGTCACCGCCGAGGGCATCGCCGCGTTCCGTAACCAGGCCAACCCGGACAAGCTCGAACGGGCAACCGTGCAATGGGGTGCCACCGACCACGGCGAGCCCCTGTTCCACGCCTTCTGACCATCATGTGACGTGCTTCACGCGCCGCCCCTGTCAGGAAACGGCGGGCCACCCGGTTCAAGTGGCAACCCGCTCGAGACAGGAGCATGGACATGCCGCACCGCATCATCGTCCTCGGAGCCGGATACACCGGAGCCATCGTCGCCGGCCGCATCGCCCGACGGCTCCACCGTGGGGACGTCTCCGTCACCATCGTCAACGAAGGGGCCGACTTCGTCGAACGCGTCCGCATGCACCAGCTGGCGGCCGGTCAGGAGCTCAGGTCCCGGCCACTGCGTGAGATGTTCGCCGGCACCGGGGTCGAGCTGAGGCTGGCGAGGGTCACCGGCGTCGACGTCGACCGCAGGACCGTCGCCGTCACCGACGCGAACGGCGCCGGAGAGCTCGCCTACGACACGCTCGTCTACGCCCTCGGGAGCGGCTGGAACCCACGGGGCGTCCCGGGAGCGGCCGAGCACGCCTACGAGATCTCCAGCCGCCCCGGAGCACTCCGGCTACGCGAGCGCCTGGCCAGGCTCGACGCCGGGCAGACCGTGCTCGTCGTCGGGGGCGGCCTCACCGGCCTGGAGGCCGTGACGGAGATCGCCGAGGCCCGCCCCGACCTCGACGTCGCCCTCGCCGCCCGTGGCGGTCTCGGCGACTGGCTCTCCCCCAGGGGCCGCGCGCACCTGCGGAAGGTCTTCGACAAGCTCGGGATCACCGCGTACGAGCACGCCACCGTCACCGGCGTCGAAGCCGACCGCGTCGCCACCGCCGACGGCAGGGCCATCCCGGCGGCGGTGGCCGTGTGGACCACCGGCTTCGCGGTCCACCCGATCGCGAGGGCGACCGCCCTGGAGGTCACCGACTCCGGCCAGATCGTGGTCGACGGGACCATGCGGTCGGTTTCGCACCCGGACGTGTACGCCGTCGGCGACGCCGCCATGGTGATGGGCCCCGGGGACAAGCCGCTGCGGATGTCGTGCGCCTCGGGAGTTCCGACCGCCTGGCAGGCCGCCGACGCGATCGCGGCGCGCCTGGCCGGGGCAAAGCTGCCGACCAGCCGGATCCGCTACTTCAACCAGTGCATCTCGCTCGGCCGTGGCGAAGGCCTGATCCAGTACGTCACCGCCGACGACCGCGCCCTGCGGGCGGCCCTGACCGGACGCCTCGCGGCCGTCTACAAGGAGCTGGTCTGCAAGGGTGCCGCCTGGGGCGTCGCCAACCCGACGCTCGGGCTGCCCACCCGGCGCCGCCGCGTAACGCGGAGCCGGACAACGGCGGGCTCGACCGTCGACGCGCTGGCGTAGCGCGACCTGTCCGGGGCAGCCCGACCACGGCGCGAGGGGGATCCTGCGGTCACGTCCACTCCGACCGCGGTCCCCCTCGTCTCCCGTCCCGGTGCGCAAGGATGGTGGCATGCTTCGTACCCCTCGGGCTCTCCTGCTGGACTTCGGCGGCGTCCTGGCCGACGCGCCACCCCCACCGCCGGCCGCTCCGGGGCTGGTGCGGCGGCTGGCCGAGCTCGTCGACGGCGCGGTGCCGGACGAGCGGATCGCCCGTGACCTGGGTGAGGGCGCGCGGGCGTACGCCCTGTGGCGCGACGACGTGGGCAGGACGGGCGACCCCGTCGAGCTGCCGCACGGCCAGGTGTGGGCCGACTTCGTGACCCGGTCCTGGCCGCGCGAGGCCCGGGCCGCCGTCGAGCGGGAGGCGACCGCGCTGGCGTACGCCTGGACCTGGCGGGAGGAGTGGGCGGTGCGGCCCGGCATCCCCGAGGCCCTGCGCCACGCCGCCGAGGCCGGCCTGCCGATGGCGGTCGTCAGCAACACGCTCTGCGGCGCCGCCCACCGGGACTTCCTCGCCACCGCTGGGCTCTCCGGGCTCTTCGGGGCCGAGTTCTACAGCGACGAGGCCGGGCCCCGGAAGCCGAACCCGGAACTGGCGCGGCTGGCGGCCCGCGCCATCGGGGTGCCGCCCGGCGACTGCTGGTTCGTGGGCGACAGCGTGCACCGCGACATCGTCTGCGCCCGTCGCGCCGGCACGGGCGCCGCGATCCTGATGCGCTCGCCCCGCACCGACCGGGAAGCGGCGCTCCCGGGAGTCGAACCGGACGCGCGGATCGAGGACGGCCACGGGCTCCTCGCGCTGCTGCGTGAGCACTTCCGCCCGTGACCGTTTGGACCGACTGGCAGGCGTGGCACGAGCCCTACGCCGACGCGAACTCCCCGCTGTCGCGTCGACTGCGGCTGGTGCGGCGGCACATCGCCTCGTGGCTCGACGAGCGCTCCGACGAGCGGCTGACGGTGGTCAGCGCCTGCGCGGGGCAGGGCCACGACCTCATCGGCGTCCTGGCCGCGCGGCCTGACGCCCGACGGCTGCACGCGACCCTGCTCGAGTACGACGCCGGCAACGTGGCGGCCGCACGGGCCGCCGCCGACCGGGCCGGGCTCTCCCACCTCGTGATCAGGCAGGCGGACGCCGGCCGGCTCTCCTCCTATGCCGGGGCGGTTCCGGCCGACCTGGTGCTCATGGTCGGGGTCTTCGGCAACATCTCGGACTCCGACGTGGAACGGACGGTCGCCGCCCTTCCTCAGTTCTGCGCAGCGGGTGCCACCGTGATCTGGACCCGGGCGCGGCGCACACCGGACCTGACGCCAGCCGTACGCAGGTGGCTTCGCGACGCCGGCTTCGTGCAGGAGGCGTTCCACGCTCCGGACGACGTGCGGTTCTCCGTCGGCATCCACCGGTTCGCGGGCACGCCGCGACCCCTGGAGGCCACGGGAACGCTCTTCACGTTCCTGCGCTGACCGCTGACGCTGCCGGCATGTGACGGTCGGGGCGGCGGCCAGAACGCCAGCTTCTCGGATGGCGTCCGCGTGCGCGGCCAGACGGTGCGGCTGCCGGCCGGAAAACCTGGCTGCGGTTGGCGTCGGCTCACCCGTAGGCTCCCGGGCGACCGGCTGGCACGGCGTCCGTGTCGACAGCGGTCGGATCGGAGATGAGCAGAGGGATGACCTGCCAACTGTTCGCACTCAGCTTCGATGCGAGCCAACCGTTGAGCCTCGCCCGGTTCTGGTCCGGGATCCTGGGTTGGGACCCGGCCGACGAACCACACGACGGTGTCACGCTCCTGCCCAGCGACGACACCGGATTCCGGCTCCGCTTCCTTCCGACCCGGAGCCGGAAGGCCGGCCAGAACCGGATGCACTTCGATCTGACGAGCACGTCCCTGGAGGACCAGCGGCAGACGGTGGCCAGGGCCCTGGAGCTTGGCGCCCAACACATCGACGTCGGGCAACGCCCCGAGGAAGGTCACGTGGTGCTCGCCGACCCCGACGGCAACGAGTTCTGCGTCATCGAGCCGGGCAACAAATTCCTCGCCGACTGCGGATTCGTCGGCGCGCTGGCCTGCGACGGTTCGCAGGAGGTCGGATACTTCTGGAGCGAGGCGCTGGGATGGCCGCTGGTCTGGGACCAGGACCAGGAAACCGCGATCCGTTCACCGCACGGCGGTCCGAAGATCACGTGGGGTGGTCCACCGCTGATGCCGAAGACGGGCAAGCAACGACTGCACTTCGACCTCGCTCCACCGGTGGACGGTGACCAGCAGGCGGAGGTCGAGCGTCTGCTGGCCCTCGGGGCGACCCGGATCGACATTGGCCAGGGCGAGGTCAGCTGGGTGGTGCTGGCCGACCCCGACGGCAACGAGTTCTGTGTGTTGACGCCCCGGTAGCCGGGCCAGGGGCCGGCGGCGGTGGTCCTGCGTTCGGGACCGAGATCAACCGAGGAAAGTGCTGGTGGAGCCCAGGGGACTCGAACCCCTAACCCCTGCCTTGCAAAGGCAGTGCTCTGCCAGTTGAGCTAGGGCCCCCGGGGCGGACGATGCCGCCGGTGCCGGCAGTGCCAGCGGGATCAGCGCAGGTCGGGCGCGGTGGTCGCCTCGTGCCAGAGGGCGCGCTCGTCGTTGGAAGCCTTGACCTTCCTGGCCACCACGGCTGCCACACCGACGACGCCGGCCAGGATCAGAAGCTTCTTGAACATGGGGCCTACCCCTCGTGCTCGACTGCCGTCGGACGATGTGCGGTGGGGCTAGCTGGAATCGAACCAGCGACCTCAGAGTTATCAGCTCTGCGCTCTAACCGACTGAGCTATAGCCCCGCGTGGCGACGAGCAAGGTTAACCCATCCGTCCGTCCGGCCCCAAATCGGGGGCCGGCGCGACGTCCGGGCGTTGCCGTCGCCTCTGAACCTACCGGAGGCCCCGCGTCCGACCCAGCCGATTACGCCGCCCGTACGGCCCGCCGAGACGCCCCGTGACGTCCCTGGGATGGACGGAAGCCGGGGCCCCGCGTTCGGCGGTGCCCCGGCTTCCGAGGTGGTTCAGTCGCGCTCGGCGAGGGTCAGCTCGATGCCGCCGACCAGGTCCGCGCAGACGTTGTAGACGAACGCCCCGAGCGTGGCGAGGGCCGTGAACAGCACGACGTTGACCAGACCGATCAGCGCCGAGCTGAGGATCACGCCCTTGGCGGTGATCTGGAAGCCGCTGGTGCTCTGGCCGCCGCCCGCGCTGACCAGGTCGGTCAGGCTGTCGTTGACGCTGGTGAACACGCCCATCGCGTCGAGGGCCAGGTAGAGCACCGAGGTGGCCACCACCACGACGATGAAGAGCACCACCGAGACCGCGAACGCGAACTTCATGACGGACCAGGGGTCGATCCGCTTGAGGTTCAGCCGGGCCCGGCGCGGTCCGCGCGACGCGGCCGAACTGACCGACGTACGCGCGGCGCGTACCGCGTCACCCACGCGTGCCGCCCCGACGGCCGCGGCGCCGCTGACCCCCGGCGGCAGGCCGCCCCCGTTGGCCGGGCGGCCTGCTCCGGTCGGCCGGGCGCCGTCCGGCTGCGGCTTCGCGGTGCCCGTGACGCGGGGCTGGGTGCCGGTGGCGCCCGTGACCCGCGGCTGTGTCCCGGTGGTGCCGGCCGACTGCCCGGCACCGACCTTCAGCGGCTGCGTGGTCGTCGGTGCGGCGGCGGCCGGTTTGGCGGCGGGGGCCGGCTTGTCGAGCCCCACCGTCTCGGTCCTGTCCGCGGCGTCCCCGTCCTCGGAGGGCTTGTCCGGAGGCGGTGTCATTCCGGGAGCCCGGGTGAATTTCGGGGCAGGCGCGTCGGCGGGGACGGTGGCCCGACCCACGGCCGCGCGGCCGGTCGCTGGTGTGCCGCTCTTCGCGGCCTCCTCGTCGACCGGGGTGGCCGAGGTCCCCGTGTTCCCCGACTTCGCCTGTGTCTCCGTCATTCAACTAGTCCTGTTCGTCAGGCTCGTCGGCATTGCGAGCAATCGCCACGATAGTCACGCCATCCGGAAGGTCCATCAGCTTGACCCCCATTGTGTTCCGGTCACGCGTGCGGCGTACAGGCTTCACCGGAGTCCGGATGACACCACCGTTGCTGGTGATCGCGAACAGCTCGTCGTCCGGGTCGATCACCACCGCGCCGACCAGACCACCGCGCCGCTCGGTGATCTTCGCAGTCAGCACGCCCTTACCTCCCCGGCCCTGCACGGGGTATTCCTCGATCGGGGTGCGCTTCGCGTATCCCCCGTTCGTGGCCACCAGGACGTCCAGCCCTTCGCGGACGACCTCCATGGCCAGCAGGACGTCGTCCTCGCTGAAGCGCATGCCGATCACGCCCGAGGTGGCCCGCCCCATCGGGCGCAGCGCCTCGTCGCTGGCGTTGAACCGGATCGCCTGCGCGTTCTTCGAGACCAGCAGCAGATCCTCCTCCGGCGCGACGAGCGCCGCCCCGACCAGCTCGTCCTCGTCGCGCAGGTTGATCGCGATGATGCCGCCGGACCGGGGGGAGTCGAACTCCTCGAGCCGAGTCTTCTTCACCAGGCCGTTCTTCGTGGCAAGTACCAGGTAGGGGGCCACCTGGTAGTTCGGAATCTCGATGATCTGCGCGATCTGCTCGTCGGGCTGGAACGCGAGCAGGTTGGCCACGTGCTGGCCCTTGGCCACCCTACTGGCCTCCGGAAGCTCGTATGCCTTCGCCCGGTAGACGCGCCCCTTGTTGGTGAAGAAGAGCATCCAGTCGTGGGTCGAGCATACGAAGAAGTGGCTGACGATGTCGTCCTGCCGGAGCGTCGCCCCGCTGACGCCCTTGCCGCCGCGCCGCTGGGACCGGTAGAGGTCCACCTTGGTCCGCTTCGCGTAGCCCGTGCGGGTGATCGTGACGACCACGTCCTCGCGGGCGATGAGGTCCTCCATGGAGACCTCGCCCTCGAACGGCACGATCTTGGTGCGCCGTTCGTCGCCCCACTTGGCGACGATCTCGCCCAGCTCCTCCGAGACGATCCTGCGCTGCCGCTCGGGCTTGGCGAGGATGTCCTTGAGGTCGGCGATCTCCAGCTCCAGCTTGGCCAGGTCGTCGAGGATCCGCTGCCGCTCCAGCGCGGCGAGCCGGCGCAGCTGCATGTCGAGGATCGCGGTCGCCTGGATCTCGTCGATCTCCAGCAGTCGGATCAGACCCTGCCGGGCGTCCTCGACGGTGGGCGAGCGCCGGATCAGGGCGATCACCTCGTCGAGGGCGTCCAGCGCCTTGGACAGACCGCGCAGGATGTGCGCCCGCTCCTCCGCCTTGCGCAGCCGGAACGCCGTCCGCCGGCGGATCACGTCGATCTGGTGCTCGACGTAGTAGCGGATGAACTGGGCCAGGTTGAGCGTGCGCGGCACCCCGTCGACCAGCGCCAGCATGTTGGCGCCGAAGGTCTCCTGGAGCTGGGTGTGCTTGTAGAGGTTGTTCAGCACCACCTTGGCGACCGCGTCACGCTTGAGCACGAGCACGATCCGCATGCCGGTACGCCCGGAGGACTCGTCGCGGATGTCGGCGATGCCGGCGAGCTTGCCCTCCTTGATCAGCTCGGCGATCCGCTCGGCCAGGTTGTCCGGGTTCACCTGGTAGGGCAGCTCGCTGACGACCAGGCAGGGGCGGCCCCGCTTGTCCTCCTCGACCTCCACCACGGCCCGCATCCGGATCGACCCGCGCCCGGTGCGGTACGCGTCCTGGATCGCCTGCGTGCCCACGATCAGGCCGTGGGTGGGGAAGTCGGGCCCCTTGACGATCTCCAGCAGCGCGTCGAGGGTGGTGGCCTCGTCCTCCTCCGGGTGCTCCAGGCACCACTGCACGGCCGCGCCGATCTCGCGCAGGTTGTGCGGCGGAATCTTGGTGGCCATGCCGACCGCGATACCCTCGGAGCCGTTGACGAGAAGGTTCGGGATCCGCGACGGCAGGATGGTGGGCTCCTTGGCCCGGCCGTCGTAGTTGTCCTGGAGGTCGACGGTGTCCTCGTCGATGTCCCGCAGCATCTCCATCGCCAGCGGGTCGAGCTTGCACTCGGTGTAGCGCATGGCGGCGGCCGGGTCGTTGCCCGGCGAGCCGAAGTTGCCGTTGCCGTCGACCAGCGGGTAGCGCAGCGACCAGGGCTGCGCCATCCGGACCAGCGCGTCGTAGATCGCCGAGTCGCCGTGCGGGTGGAACTGGCCCATCACGTCGCCGACGACGCGGGAGCACTTCACGTAGCCCCGGTCCGGTCGGTAACCGGAGTCGAACATGGCGTAGAGGATCTTGCGGTGGACCGGCTTGAGCCCGTCCCGGACGTCCGGCAGCGCCCGCCCGACGATGACGCTCATCGCGTAGTCGAGGTAGGAGCGCTGCATCTCCACCTCGAGCCCGACCGGTTCGATGCGGTCGTGCGCGACGACGGCGGCGATGGTCTCGGGAACCTCGGGCTCGTTCGGTGTGGACTCGGGGATATCGGTCACTGTTAACCCTTATCAGACTCAGAGTCGTTTTCGTGCTGTGGATAACGGCTGTGGATACCGGCCGCGCTGTGGATAACTCTGTGGATCGGCGGGCTGGCCGGTGGATGACCGGCCGGCCCGCCGAGATCCGTCAGATGTCCAGGAAACGGACGTCCTTGGCGTTGCGCTGGATGAACGAGCGGCGCGCCTCGACGTCCTCACCCATCAGCACGCTGAACAACTCGTCGGCGGTGGCCGCGTCGTCGAGCGTGACCTGACGCAGCGTACGCGTCGCCGGGTTCATCGTGGTCTCCCACAGTTCGGGGTAGTTCATCTCGCCGAGGCCCTTGAAGCGCTGGATGTCGTCCGGCTTCGCGTTCGGCTTCTTCTGCTGGCGCAGCGCGATCAGGCCGTCCCGCTCGCGGTCCGAGTACGCGTACTGCGCGTCGTCGCCCCGCTTGTTCCACTTGATCTTGTAGAGCGGCGGGGCGGCCAGGTAGACGTGCCCCATCTCGACCAGCGGACGCATGAAGCGGAACAGCAGCGTGAGCAGCAGCGTCTGGATGTGCTGGCCGTCGACGTCGGCGTCGGCCATCAGCACCACCTTGTGGTAGCGCAGCTTCTCCATGTCGAAGTCGTCGTGGATGCCGGTGCCCAACGCGGTGATCAGCGCCTGGACCTCGTTGTTCTTGAGCACCCGGTCGATCCGGGCCTTCTCCACGTTGAGGATCTTGCCCCGGATCGGCAGGATCGCCTGGGTACGCGGGTCGCGCCCCTGCTTGGCCGAGCCGCCGGCCGAGTCGCCCTCGACGATGAAGACCTCGGACTCGCGCGGGTCGGTGGACTGGCAGTCGGCCAGCTTGCCCGGCATCGAGCCGGACTCCAGCAGGGACTTGCGCCGGGCCAGCTTGCGCGCCTGCTGCGCGGCGATCCGGGCCCGGGCGGCCTGGGACGCCTTCTGGATGATGATCTTCGCCTCGGCCGGGTTGCGGTCGAACCAGTCGACCAGCCACTCGTTGCAGACCCGCTGCACGAAGCTCTTCACCGGGGTGTTGCCCAGCTTGGTCTTGGTCTGGCCCTCGAACTGCGGGTTGGCCAGCTTGACCGAGATGATGGCGGCCAGGCCCTCGCGGATGTCCTCGCCGGAGAGCTTCTCGTCGCCCTTGAGCAGCTTCTTGTCGGTGCCGTAGCGGTTGACGACGCTGGTCAGCGCGGACCGGAAGCCCTCCTCGTGGGTGCCGCCCTCGTGGGTGTTGATCGTGTTGGCGAAGGTGTAGACCGACTCGCCGTACGACTCGTTCCACTGCATGGCGATCTCGACCGACATGCCGTCCTCCTCGGCGCCGAACTCGACCACGGTCTTGTGGATCGGGTTCTTCGAGGCGTTGAGGTGGCGGACGAAGTCGGCGATACCGCCCTGGTAGCAGAAGGTGACCTCGCGCGGCTTGCCCTCCTCGCCCTCCGGGACCCGCTCGTCGAGCAGGTGGATGGTGAGGCCCCGGTTGAGGAAGGCCATCTCCTGGAGGCGCCGGTAGATGGTCTGGAAGTCGAAGTCGACCGTCTCGAACACGTCGGCGTCGGGCCAGAAGGCGACCGCGGAGCCGGTGCGGTCGGTCGACTCGCCCTTCTCCAGCGGGGTCGGCTTGGAGTTGTGGTACTGCTGCCGCCAGACGAAGCCGGACTTGTGGATCTCCACGGCCATCTTCGTGGAGAGGGCGTTCACCACGGAGACGCCGACGCCGTGCAGACCGCCGGAGACGGCGTACGCCTTGCCGTCGAACTTGCCGCCCGCGTGCAGCACGGTCAGCGCGACCTCGACACCCGGCTTCTTCAGCTTCGGGTGCAGGTCGACCGGGAACCCCCGGCCGTTGTCGGTGACCCGGACCCCGCCGTCGGCGAGCAGCACCACGTCGATGGTGTCGCAGTGGCCGGCCAGTGCCTCGTCCACCGCGTTGTCGACGACCTCCCACACCAGGTGGTGCAGACCGCGCTCACCGGTCGACCCGATGTACATACCGGGGCGCTTCCGGACCGCCTCCAGCCCCTCGAGAACGGTGATCGACCCGGCGCCGTACTCCTGCTTGTCCTGCGCTGCCACCCTCGGCCACTTTCTCGCGCCGTGCGCGCCTGGTGGCGCGTCGGGCGCGGGTTCGGCGGACAGGACGCGACGTCGACGCGCAGACCGGCACCGGAGACAATTCCGGGGTACGGGTCGAACGCGCCGGTCGCCGCGGTTGCCCGCGGATCGCGATCGGCTCGACCCGACGTGGACGATGATCGCGGGCCCCGCTCCGGGCCCGTGTCTCGTCGCTCCGCACCGGGTCTTCGTCTCGGGGTCAATCTTACTGTGCGCGGGCGACAGAACCACCACTCGGCACCCCCTGCGAGGCGGCTGAGACCGACGTAGCCGGCCGAACCGCGCCGCCCGCGACTCCCCCTACACGCCAGGGGGCGATCGGGGGCGCCGCCGCCTGACGATCGGTGCCGGTCGGACGGGTGGGAACGCCACCGCCGCCACGCCGTCGGCCCGGCCTTGATCTTTCCCGGCCGGAACCGGACGATCGAGCCGATACGAACTACCCGTGCTCTCGAAGAGGTGACGCCAGATGGGGCTGGACAACGTCGCGGTGCATTGGCCGCGGACCGGCCGCTTCTACGACCCGGTCGCGCCGGCCGAGTTCGTCGACTTCGGCGACATCGTCGACATGCCCCGCATCTCCGCGCCCACCGCGGCGCTCGCCGAGCTGATCGCCAAGACCGGCACCGTGCGGGCGACCGCGTACACCGAGCTGGTGGACCTGCTGCTCGGCCTGGAGGGTGTGCTCTACGCCACGGACGCGGCGGCCGAGGACGAGGATCCGGTGATCGATCCCGACGGCTGCGCCTGGATCGCCGGCGGCATCGAGCGGTTCGTCACGGGCCACCGCCCGCACGGCGAGGCCGTCACCTTCGACTCGGTGAGCCAGGTGCTGCGCTCGCTGCTCGCCGACGGGCGGCTGGCCGAGCAGCAGCTGCGCTGGCTCGACAGCCGCCTGGACGCGCTGCGCGACGAGAGCGGCGAGCCGCCGCAGTGGAACTTCACCTGCGCCGAGCTGGCCGTGCTGGCCGCCTTCTACCGGCGCTGCGCGGACCGCGGCTTCGCCGTCTACGCCGACGCCTGACCCGCCGCGGCGGAACCGCCCGCGCGGTTGGCGGCGCCGATGACCCGGGTCAGCACGGCGTGCAGGTGGCGCAGCTCCTCGACCGGCATGCCGAGCCGTTCGACGATCGCGGGCGGGATCTGTTCGGCGCGCTCCCGCAGGGCCTCGCCGGCGGCGGTCAGGGTCACCGCGAGGCTCCGCTCGTCGGCGGGGTCGCGCTCGCGCCGCACGTAGCCGGTCGCCTCCAGCCGCTTGAGCAGTGGCGACAGGGTGCCCGGATCGAGCTGGAGCAGGCGGCTGAGGTCGCGTACGGACAGCGGCGCGTGCTGCCAGAGCGCGAGCATCACCAGGTACTGCGGGTGGGTCAGCCCCATCGGCTCCAGCAGTGGCCGGTAGACGGCGACCACGCCGCGCGCGGCGACGGAGAGCGCGAAGCACACCTGCTGTTCCAGCGCCAGGGGATCCCCGTCGAGCTGGTCGGTCACGGGCGCACCTCCTCGTCGTCGTTGCGAGCGTACCAATGGTTGGTGTACCAATGGTTTGTATGCCAATCATTCACCGCGCACCGGAGGTCAGGCGATGACCGAGGAGAAGCCCACCCCGAAGGCCCCCGGCGAGGGCGGACGCCTGATGGCCTGGGCGTTCCGGCGCCTCGCGGGTCCGCCGGAGGTGCAGGGCGCGGTGCAGGGCGGCTCGAGCCACGCCCGCGAGGCGTGGAAGCAGGACCTGGAGCGACGCAAGCAGTGGAGCCGCGAGCAGCGGGAGCGCAAGCGCGCCGAGCGGGAGGCCCGCCGCGAGGGTCGCTGACCGTCAGCCGTAGGTGTCGCGGGGGCCGCGGCCACGGACCCGGCGCGGGCCCTTCGACCAGGACGGCGCCGCGGGGCCGTGGATGTGCAGCTTGCGCACCACGTTGTGGCCGACCTCGCTGGCAATCTGCTTGAGCAGCGAGCCGGCCAGCAGCCGCAGCTGGGTGGCCCAGGCGGTCGAGCGGGCCTCCACGGTCAGCTCGCCGTCCTCCAGCTTCACCGGCCGGCTGTGCTGGGCCACCTCCGGGCCGACCACCCGCTCCCAGGCGCCGAACACCGTCGCCTCGGCCGCCGGCTGCTGCCAACCGCGCGCCTTGACGAGCCGGTTGAGCACCGCGCCGAGCGGCTGCGGATCGCGGGGGTCCGGCCCCGGGCCGGAGTATCCACGCAGACGCCGCTGGCCGCCCTCGCCGTCGCCGCCCCCTCCCGGGGCACGCCGACGCGTGCGGGCCGCCGACTCCCGGCGGGCCCTCGCCGCGTCCAGCACCGCCCGCGCCAGTTCCGGGCCACTCGCCCCGGCCGCCGCGCCGCCGCCCGCCGCGTCGCCGGTGTCCCCGCCGGTCGGTCCGCCGCCACGGCCCGGGCCGAGACGGGCCGGCGGAAGCTGCTCATCCGACACGTCGCACCGTCCCCTCGCCCACGGTGTACCGGGCGCCGCGCAGGGACACCGGCACGTCCTCGTCGACCGCACAGGTCACCAGCAGCTGACTCGCCCCGCCCACCAGCTCCGCCAGCCGCTCCCGCCGCCCGGCGTCCAGCTCGGCGAAGACGTCGTCGAGCACCAGCACCGGCTCGATGCCGTCGGAGCGGAGCAGGTCGTAGCCGGCCAGCCGCAGGGCCAGGGCGTACGACCAGGACTCGCCGTGGCTGGCGTACCCCTTGGCGGGCAGCGGGCCCAGCGTCAGCGCCAGCTCGTCGCGGTGCGGGCCGACCAGGGTGGTGCCCCGCTCGACCTCGGCGCCCCGGGACTCGACGAGCGCGGCGGTCAGCGCCTCCGTCAGCGCCTCCCGGTCGGTGGTGGGCTCCGCCAGCTCCACCGACGGCCGGTACGCGATCCCGGCGGCCCCCCGTCCCGCCGCCACCGCGTCGTACGCCTTCGTCACGTGCGGGCCCAGCGCGGCGACCAGCTCCAGCCGGCCGGCGAGCAGCTCGGCGCCGTGCCGCGCCAGATGGGTGTCCCAGACCGCCAGGGTCGACAGGTCCCCGCCCCGCGACCCGCCCGTCTTGCGGGCCAGGTACGCGGTGCGCAGCAACGCGTTGCGCTGCTTGACCACCCGCTCGTAGTCGGCCCGCACCCCGGCGTACCGGGGCTGGCGGCTGACCAGCAGGTCGTCGAGGTAGCGGCGGCGCTCGGCCGGGTCGCCCCGGACGAGTTCCAGGTCCTCCGGGGCGAACAGCACGAGCCGGAGCGCGCCGAGCACGTCCCGCGCCCGGCGGGCCGGCGAGCGCCCCAGCCGAGCCCGGTTGGCCTTGCCCGGCACGATCTCCAGCTCCACCAGCAGCTCGCGCCCCTCGTGCGCGACCGCACAGCGGATCACCGCCGAGGAGGCGCCCATCCGGACGAGGGGGGCGTCCGTGGCGACCCGGTGCGAATCCAGGGTCGCCACGTAGCCCAGCGCCTCGACCAGGTTCGTCTTGCCGACGCCGTTGGCGCCGGTCAGGACGTTCGCCCCCGGCTCCAGGTCCACGCCGACCCGCTCGTACGAGCGGAAGTCGACCAGTTCGAGCCGGCGGACGTACACAGGCTGTGGATGCCCGTCAGCGCTTGCGGACGGCATGCCCGCCGAACTGCTGACGCAGCGCGGCGACGGCCTTCATGGCCGGCGAGTCGTCCTGGCGGGAGGCGAAGCGGGCGAAGAGCGAGGCGGTGATCACGTTCAGCGGCACGGCCAGCCGGACCGCCTCGTCGACCGTCCACCGGCCCTCGCCCGTGTCCTCCGTGTAGCCGCTCAGCTCGGCCAGCTCCGGGTCCTCGTCGAGGGCCCGGTCCAGCAGGTCGAGCAGCCAGGAGCGGACCACGGTGCCCTCACGCCAGGACTTGAACACCCCCGGCACGTTGGTGACCAGCTCGGACTTGGCCAGCAGCTCGTAACCCTCGGCGTAGGCGTGCATCAGGCCGTACTCGATGCCGTTGTGCACCATCTTGGCGTAGTGCCCGGCGCCGACCGGCCCGGCGTGCACGAAGCCGAACTCGCCCTCCGGCTTCAGCGACTCGAAGATCGGCATGAGCCGGTCGACGTGTTGCTGGGCGCCGCCGACCATCAGCGCGTAGCCGTTCTGCCGGCCCCAGACGCCGCCGGAGACGCCGACGTCGAGGTAGCCGATGCCGCGCTCGTTCAGCCGCTCGGCGCGGGGCGCGTCGTCGCTGAAGCGGGAGTTGCCACCGTCGATGATGATGTCGCCCTCGCCGAGGACGTCGGCGAGCTCGTCGATGGTCGCGTCGGTGACGCCGGCGGGGACCATGACCCAGATCGCGCGGGGCGACTCCAGCTTCTCCGCCAGCTCCGCCAGGGTCGCGACATCGGTCAGCTCCGCGTTGTGGTCGAAGCCGACCACCTCGTGCCCGGCGGCGCGCAACCGCTCGCGCATGTTGCCGCCCATCCGGCCGAGCCCTACCAGGCCGAGCTGCATGTGTTCCTACCTCCGTGCGTCGGGGTCTTCTCGGGGTGCGATCAGCGGGAGACGCGGATCGGCATGATGAGGTATCGGTACCCGGGGATGACCTCGCCATCCTCACCGGCGGGCGAAATCACCGCGGGCTTGAAGGCGTCGACGAACGAGAGCACGGCGAACTGGGCCCCCAGGTTGGTCAGGCCGTCGATCAGGTACTGGGGGTTGAAGCCGATGGTCAGCGGGTCACCACTGAAGGTGGCCTCCATCGCCTCGCTGGCCCGCGCCTCCTCGGTGCCGCCGGCCTCGACGACCAGGCCGTCGGCGCTGAAGCTGAGCAGCACCGGGGTGGTCCGCTCGGCAACCAGGGCGACCCGCTTGACGACCTCGATCAGGGTGCTGACGGGCACCCGCGCCTCGGCGTTGTGGGTGGCCGGGAAGAGCGAGCGCACCGGCGGGTAGTTCGCCCCGTCGAGCAGCCGGCTGGTGGTGCGCCGGGTGCCACCGGCGAAGCCGATCATCCCCTCGCCGGCCGCGCCCTGGGAGAGCGCCATGGTGACCTGGCCACCGATCGGGCCGAGGGCCTTGGCGGTGTCGTGCAGGGTCCGGGCCGGCACGAGGGCGTTGATGCTCACCTCGGGGTCGTCCGGGTTCCACTCCATCTCGCGCAGGGCCAGCCGGTAGCGGTCGGTGGCGAGCATGGCCAGCGTCCCGCCGGAGAGCTCGAGGCGTACGCCGGTCATCATCGGCAGCGTCTCGTCGCGGCCCGCGGCGACGGCGACCTGGGCGACCGCCGAGGCGAAGGCGGCCGCGTCGACGGTGCCGGTGCTCTCGGGCATCTCCGGTAGGGCCGGGTAGTCCTCGACCGGCATCGTGGGCAGGGTGAACCGGGCGCTGCCGCAGACCAGTTCGAGGTGGGCACCGACGGCGGCGATGTCCACCGGCTTGGCGGGCAGCGCCTTGGTGATCTCGGCCAGCAGCCGGCCGGAGACCAGGGCGGCGCCGTCGGCGTCTCCCTGCACCTCGACGGTGACCTGGCTGGAGACCTCGTAGTCGAAGCCCGAGACCTGCAGGTTGCCGTCGGTGACGCGCAGCATCACGCCTGCGAGCACCGGTACGGACGGCCGGTTGGGCAGGCTCTTCGCGGTCCAGGCCACGGCCTCGGCGAGCGCGTCGCGCTCCACTCGGAACTTCATCAATGCCTCCGCGTCGACGTCAGCGACAACTCTCTCATGCCGACCGCTGCCTACCGACCCGCCTGTCCGTGCGGGTACCCATCGCACCTTAGGGCGCGTGGGCATCGGCTGTGCGCCCGACCCCGTGGACTTCCCCGGTGCCGGCCAGCCGCCCACGGCGGCGTTCCGGCCGATCCACAGGAAGTCCAACGGTGATGATTGGTTTTTGTTGTCTTAGAAGAGATAACTCGTCATCTTCATCGCACCTGTGCAAACTGTGGAGAACCCGCGTCTGCGCAGCTCAGACACGTTATCCACCGGTGGTTTACCTGTGGAGAACCCGGGGTACAACTCGTGTCCCGGTCCACAGGCGGCCGGCGCCCCCAGGTTGTCCACCGTTGTCCACCGGTTATCCACCGGTAATCCACCGACTTTCTCCCCAGTCCTGTGGACAGGCGGAAGCCGGGCGGAGGGCGTCATCCCCAGAACCTTCAACAGGTTCCCCACAGGCCGACCGTCGTCGGTGGACAACCAGCGGGTTGTCCCCAGGCGTCCACAGGCTCGTCCCCAGGGTTTGTCCACAACCTGTGGGTAACCGGGACGTGGACGGACGGTAGTTTTCCACAGCCGGTGGACAACGAGCTGTGGACAACGATCCGGGCGGTGGACGGACACGGCTCGGATCCTGTGGTCTCCACCATGTCGAGGGTCAAGCCGGACCGGCTGTGGCGAAAGAAAAATGCCCGGCCGGGTGGTCCGACCGGGCGCGTTCCTTGCCCCTCTCCGCCCCGAGCGGGCGGGCGTCACCGCTCAGGTGTTCTGCTTGATCCGGTTGGTCAGCTCCGCGATCTGGTTGTAGAGCGACCGGCGCTCGGCCATCTGCTGGCGGATCTTGCGGTCGGCGTGCATCACCGTGGTGTGGTCCCGGCCACCGAAGGCCTGCCCGATGCGGGGCAGCGACAGGTCGGTCAGCTCCCGGCACAGGTACATGGCCACCTGGCGGGCGTTCACCAGCACCCGGGAGCGGGAATGGCCGCGCAGGTCCTCCAGGCTCACCCCGAAGTAGTCGGCCGTGGAGACCATGATCTGGTCGGCGGTGATCTCCGGCCCGGTGCCGTCCGGGATGAAGTCCCGCAGCACCTCCTCCGCCAGCGACAGCTCGACCGTGGATCGGGTCAGGCTGGCGAACGCCGTCACCCGGATCAGCGCGCCCTCCAGCTCCCGGATCGAGTTCGACACCCGCGAGGCGATGAACTCCAGCACGTCCGGTGGGGCGTAGAGGCGCTCCTGCGCCGCCTTCTTCTGCAGGATCGCGATCCGGGTCTCCAGGTCCGGCGGCTGGATGTCGGCGAGCAGCCCCCACTCGAAGCGGGTACGCAGCCGGTCCTCCAGCGTCGCGAGCTGCTTGGGCGACCGGTCGGAGGTGATCACGATCTGCTTGTTGGCGTTGTGCAGGGTGTTGAACGTGTGGAAGAACTCCTCCTGCGTGCGCTCGCGGTTCTCCAGGAACTGGATGTCGTCGATCAGCAGGATGTCGACGTCGCGGTAGCGCCGCTGGAACGCACTGGTCTTGTCGTCCCGGAGCGAGTTGATGAAGTCGTTGGTGAACTCCTCGGTCGAGACGTACCGGACCGAGCGCGCGTTGCCCAGCGTCGTGGCGTAGTGCCCGATGGCGTGCAGGAGGTGCGTCTTGCCCAGCCCCGAGCTGCCGTAGATGAACAGCGGGTTGTACGCCTTCGCCGGCGACTCGGCGACCGCGACGCTCGCCGCGTGGGCGAAGCGGTTGGACGAGCCGATGACGAACGTCTCGAACATGTACTTCGGGTTGAGCCGGTTGCCGCCGCTGTCGGCGCCGGGCATGCGGCGGTCGTCCCGGCCACCGGGCCGGTGATCCGTGCCACCGCGTCCGGGCCCGTTGTCGGTGCCGGTGTCGCGGGGCAGGGCCCGGATCACGTGCTGGTCGCGGGGGGAGGCGGCGTCCTCGCGGTAGCGCGGCTCGTACCCCCGGGTGTCGGCGGTCGGCGGGTCCAGTCGGGCGGCCTGCTCGTCGTAGCCCCGGCGCTCGGCCGGGTGCCGCAGCGGAGTCGACCGGTCGGGGCGCGGCGGCTCGGCGAAGACGGTACTGAACAGGGCCTCCTGCCCGCCCCGCTCGCCCTGCCGGTGGTGGCCGTCGTCGCCCGGGGCCGGGGACGCCGCGTCGGGCCGTCGCTGGGGGTGTGCCTGCTCGGGGATGAGCGGCGGCTGCCCGGCGTCGAGGGCCCCGCCGTCGCGCTGCCCGGCCATCCCGTCGTAGGCCGCGTCGTAGCCGAGCGGCCCGCCGTCGTGGTCGGCGGGCCCGGGCTCGGGAACGCTGCGGTAGACGGTCCCCGCCGGGCGGCCGGAGCCGTCCTCGGGCACGCGCACGGTCACCGCGACCTGGATGGGGCGGCCCAGCCGGCGGGTGAGCGCGTCCGTGATCGCCGGGCGCAGGCGGGACTCGATCACGTCCCGGGTGAAGGCGTCCGGGACGGAGAGCAGGGCGGTGTCCTCGACGATGGCCCGCAGCCGGGTCAGCCGCAGGTACGCGCGCTGCTGCGCGGAGATGATCTCGTCGGCGAGCTCGTCGGTCGTCGCTGTCCACACCGCGGCAAGGTCGGTCGTACCGGTCACCGTCGTGCCACCCCCCTCGCCTCTGCTCCGCCGACGCCGCCGTCTTCTCCGGTCGGCCGTCCCGGGCCCGCCGCGTTCGCGCGGGTGGAAACGACACCCACCGGACGGCCGACCGGTCCTCGTCCACAAGTTATCCACAGCCTGTGTACGCACCGATTGTGGCCGCCCGCCGGATGCGGGTCGGACCTGCCCCCTGCCTGAACGGGCGCTGAAGCGGGTTCACCGTGCCGAACGATTCACTGCCTTGTCCGGTCTTGCCCGCCGGCGACGACCGGACCTTTCGACGCTGACCGCAATCGGGCACGGTAACAGCGTTGTCGGCGCGCCATCAACCGCCGACGCGCGGCGGCCCTTGTCGACATCAGCGAAAACCGCCGCTTCGGTCGCCGGAGAGGCCCGGTGTCCGCCCTGCTGGGAGTGTTTGACGGTGGTTGCCGCCCTGCGTAGGCTGGAACGGCTGCTCTCTCGCCCTCTGCTAGGGTGATAGGTGCTTGCTGTCCGCGGTTGCTTCCCCGCATCGCCGAGGTTCCGCGCCGCCGGGCAGCACCGATCGGGGGCCACCGCCGAGGTGGCCTGGACCACCACACGATCCCGGCGACCCCTCGCCCGGGGCGTACGAAAACGGAGAGCCTGACGTGAGCAAGCGCACCTACCAGCCGAACAACCGCCGGCGCGCGAAGACCCACGGCTTCCGGCTGCGCATGCGCACCCGTGCCGGCCGCGCCATCCTTTCGACCCGTCGCTCCAAGGGCCGCGCCCGCCTGTCGGCCTGAGGCCGACCGGGTCAGGTCCGGGGGACGTGGGCAGTCGTGCTGGCGGCCGCACAGCGACTGCGGCGCAGCACTGACTTCGCCGCAGCGGTCCGGGGTGGCCGACGCGCCGGCCGTGGCGCGCTCGTCGTCCATCTGAGCCTGCCGACATCCCCCGATCCCGCGACAGCAACCTCGCCGGAGCCGGCGCGGAGCAGCGGTACGGAGCAACCCTCCGCACCAGCCCGCGCCGGCTTCGTCGTGTCCAAGGCCGTCGGGAACGCCGTGGTCCGCAACCGGGTCCGGCGTCGCCTGCGGCACCTGGTCCGCGAGCGGCTGGCCGGTCTGCCCACGGGAAGCACCCTGGTCGTACGCGCGCTGCCCGCCGCGGCCGACGCGTCGTACCCGCGACTCGGCGCCGATCTGGACGCGGCCATCGCCGCCGCGAAGGCGCCCCGCGGCCGGCGGTCCCGGTGACCAGCGGACCGACCGAGCCCCGGCCGACGACGATCGGTGCCCGGGTGCTGAGCGGGCCGGTCATCGCGTACCGTCGGTGGATAAGTCCGGCTCTGCCGGCCCGCTGCCGGTTCTACCCGTCGTGCAGTGCCTACGCCCTGGAGGCGGTGGCGGTGCACGGCGCGATCCGGGGAGCTGGCCTGACGGCCCGGCGGTTGTTGCGCTGCCACCCCTTCCACCCAGGTGGACACGACCCGGTGCCGGAGCCGGGCGGCCGCCGCCGTGCCGATGTGACTGGAGCCTGAGAATTGAGTCTCGACTGGATCTACTACGCGATTTCGTGGATCCTGCTGGCCTGGCATGGGGCCTGGGACGCCATCGGGGTGCCGGACGCGGCGGTGATCGGCACCAACTGGGCCTGGATCCTCGCCATCGTCTTCCTGGTGGTCACCGTCCGGGTGATCCTCTTCCCGGTCTTCGTCAAGCAGATCAAGTCGCAGCGCGCGATGCAGGCGCTCCAGCCGCAGGTGAAGGCGCTGCAGGAGAAGCACAAGGGTGACCGGGAGACGCTCCAGAAGGAGATGATGGAGCTCTACCGGAGGGAAAAGGCCAACCCGCTCATGGGCTGCCTTCCGATGTTCCTCCAGATCCCCGTCTTCCTGGGCCTCTTCCACGTGCTCCGCCGCCTCGACCCGGCCAACGGGGGCAAGACCCTCTACGGCTGGACGCTCGGCCAGTTCGAGAGCGCCTCGGCCGCGAAGCTCTTCACCGCCCCGATCGCCGGCAAGTTCGGCTCCACCGCCGATGAGCTGGCCCGGCTCGGTGCCAACGGCACCACCGTGAAGGTCATCGCCGGCATCCTGGTCCTGGTGATGATGGGCACCACCTACCTCACCAGCCGCCAGATGATCCTCAAGACCGGCTGGGCCGAGGACCCGCAGCAGCGGATGATCCAGAAGCTGATGCTCTACGGCATCCCGCTGTCGCTGCTCGTCTCCGGCGCCATCTTCCCGATCGGTGTGATCATCTACTGGGTCACGAACAACCTCTTCACCCTCGGCCAGCAGCAGTGGGTGCTGCGGAAGTTCCCACCGCCGCAGACCGCCACCAGCAAGCCGGGCACCTCGGCCCGCAACCCCGTGCAGCCGGCGAAGACGGGCGGCCTGCTGGGTCGCGGCAAGTCGGCCCCCCCGGCCCCGGCCAAGCCGGTCGCGCCGAAGGTCGCCGGTCCCAAGCCGGGCGCCAAGCCGGTCAACCCCAAGAAGGGCCCCGCCAAGCGGCAGGGCTGAGGACATCGGGCCGCCGTCGGGAGACCGGCGGCGGCCCGTTCCGCACCGCGCAGCCGCCGTACGGCCGGCGCCGGGCGGAACCGCCGCGCACGGCGCGGCCCACGGGCGAGACTGCCCGTACGACAGACGTGCCCGTGGGCACCGGCGACCTCCCGCCGGCCCCGGGAAACCAGCGGACCCGACGGTCCGGCCGAGCGAGTACGGAGATGAGACCGTGACCGACACCAGCACCCCCCGCGCGGACCAGTCCCTGGACGAGGAGGGGACCGAGCCGACCGCGGTGAACGGCGAGACCGAGGAGACCGACGAGGAGTCGGGCACCCGGGAGAAGAAGGCCGTCGGCGAGAGCGAGCTGTTCCGGCAGAGCGAGATCGCGGCCGACTACGTCGAGGGCCTGCTCGACATCCTCGACTACGACGGCGACATCGACGAGCTGGTCTCCGGCGGCCGTCCCGTCGTCGAGGTGGTCGGCGGCCGGTTGCAGAACCTGGTCGGCCAGCGCGGCGCCACGCTGGAGGCGCTCCAGGAGCTCGCCCGGCTGGCCGTCTTCCGGCAGACCGGCACCCCGAGCCGACTGCTGCTCGACGTCGGCGGCTACCGGGCGACCCGTCGCAAGGAACTCGCCGCCGTCGCCAAGAACGCCGTCGAGAAGGTCAAGGAGCACGGCGAGCCCGTGCGCCTGGAGCCGATGTCCGCGTTCGAGCGCAAGTGCGTACACGACGTGGTCAACGCCATGAGCGGCGTGGAGAGCGAGTCCGAGGGCGTCGAGCCGAACCGCCGCATCATCGTCCGGCCGGCGGACTGACCGGGTGACCCACGACGACACCACGGCCGGCGCCGTGGACGGCCCGGGTGGCACGCCGCCCGGGCCGTCGCCTGTCCGGCCCGAGCCGACCCTGACCCCCGACGCCGCTACTCCTTCGGCCGTGGCTCCAGAGGGCGCGCCGTCCCCGGCTGAGGCTTCGGAGGGCGCGCCGTCCCCGACCGACGCCGCCCCGGGCACGCCGTCCCCGGCCGAGGCTTCGGAGCGCGCGCCGTCCCCGACCGACGCCGTGCTTCCGCCGGAGCTGGCCGGTGCGGCGCGCACCCTCTTCGGCGACCGGATCGACCTGGCCGCCGCGTACGCCGAACTGCTCGCCACCGACGGCGTGGTCCGCGGCCTGATCGGTCCGCGCGAGGCCCCCCGGATCTGGGATCGCCACCTGCTCAACTGCGCGGCGGTGGCAGAGCGGATTCCGGAGGGCGCGACGGTGCTCGACGTCGGTTCCGGGGCTGGGCTGCCCGGCCTGGTGCTGGCCATCGCGCGACCTGACCTGACGGTGACCCTGATCGAACCGCTCTCCCGGCGCACCTCCTTCCTCATCGAGGCGGTGCAGCACCTCGGGCTGGCGAAGATGGTCCGGGTCTTCCGGGGGCGGGCCGACGAGGCGGCGACGGGGTCGACGGGCATCGGCCCGTTGAGCGGGGACGTGGTCACCGCCCGCGCCGTCGCGCCGCTGGACCGGCTCTCGACGTGGTGCCTGCCGCTGGTCGTTCGCGGTGGTCGGCTGATCGCCCTCAAGGGCGCGTCCGCCGCCGACGAGGTTGCCGAGCACGCACAGACCGTGGCCCGGCTCGGCGGCGGCGAGCCCGAGCTGCACCGCTGCGGCGAGGGAGTGATCGATCCGCCGACGACGGTGGTGGAGATCGTGCGGGAACGCGTGGTCGGTCCGACCCGGCCGAAGGCCGCGAAGAGGTCGCGCGGCGGCCGGTCGCGGCGGCGTTGATTCCCTCCCGGACACCCGCGCCGGATGCCCGCGTACCGGCTTCCCGTCCGGCGGTTGCGTCGTTGAACCGGTACGGGTGGACGGAAGGATGAGAACCCGACGTGGACCGGCTGCGCCCGTGAGCCGTAGGCTGGCTGCGCGTCGATAGTGTGGAGCGGACGGCGACGGACGTTCACCGGTCCCGCCGCTCCCGCCGGGCCGTATGCTCCGCGGCGCGATCGCGTACGGCCAGTTGACGGGGTGCGGACCGACCATCCGAAGCGGGCAGGGATGACAGGTGCATGACGACGGAAGGTACGACGATCCACGCGTGACCGGGTCAGCGGGCGGCCCCGTTTCACGTGAAACCGACTACCCGAGCTGGTCGCCCGACGGGCCGTCCCGCGGCCACTCGATCCGGCCGCCGGACGGCGACGCGGCCGTCCGACCGGTCGGTGTCGAGCCGATCGTGCCGGAGCCTCCGGCGACCCGCGCCACACCCGACGTGCCGCGGGCCGGCAATTCGGCCGGCGGCCGGGTGATTCCCATCCGGCGCAACGCCTCGGCCTCGGCCCGGTTCGAGTCCGCCGTGCCGCAGCAGCCCACCCCGGACTCCGTGCCGGACGCGACCCCCGAACCCGTTCCCGTCACCGACACGTCCGCGCCCCTGGTCGGCTCCCCCGGAGCCACTGCCGCCGAGGCCGCGTACGTTTCACGTGAAACCCCGACGCGCGAAGAGGATGACCCACCGTTGGCTATGGAGGCGATGCGCGCCGTGCAGATCCTTAATCCGAGTGGCGAGGTGACGATGCCTCGTCCGGAACGGACCAGGGTCATGTGCGTCGCGAACCAGAAGGGCGGCGTGGGGAAGACCACGACCACGGTGAACCTTGCGGTGGCGCTCGCCCTGCACGGCAACCGGGTGCTGGTGGTCGACCTGGACCCGCAGGGCAACGCCTCCACCGGGCTGAACGTCCCGCACCATACCGGGGTGCCGGACGTCTACGACTGCCTCATCAACAGCGTGCCGCTCGAGGAGGTAGCCCAGGGCGTAGAGGGCATCCCCAACCTCTGGTGCGTACCGGCGACGATCGACCTCGCCGGCGCGGAGATCGAGCTGGTGTCGGTGGTCGCCCGCGAGTCCCGGCTGGCCCGGGCCATCGCCGCCTACCCCGGTCACTTCGACTACGTCTTCATCGACTGCCCGCCCTCGCTCGGCCTGCTCACGGTCAACGCGCTTGTGGCCGCGCAGGAGGTGCTCATTCCGATCCAGTGCGAGTACTACGCGCTGGAGGGGCTGAACCAGCTGATCAACAACATCAACCTGGTTCGCCAGCACCTCAACCCCAAGCTCGACGTCTCCACCATCCTGCTCACCATGTACGACCGGCGTACCCGGCTGGCCGACGCCGTGGAACAGGACGTGCGGAACCACTTCGGCGACAAGGTGCTCCAGGCGGTCATCCCCCGCAACGTCCGCGTCTCGGAGGCACCCAGCTACGGCCAGTCGGTGATGACCTACGATCCGGGATCGCGGGGGGCGACGAGCTACTTCGAAGCCGCCCAGGAGATCGCCGAGCGTGGCATCAAGGAGCCGGTGGGCCGGAATGCGTAGTGCGGAACAGTCGCTGGGAGGCGTGGCATGAAGAACCGTCCTCGGGGCGGTCTGGGACGGGGCCTGGGGGCGCTCATCCCGACCGGACCGGCGCCGACCGCCGTGATCGAGCCGAGCGAGGCCGTCGAGCCGGCGGTGACGGCCGAGCCGTCGGCCGGTGTCGCCGCCGGTGCGTTCGCGGCGGAGGCGGTGCCCGCCGCGGCGAGCCCGCCCGTGACGGCGCAGCCCGAGCCGCAGCCCGAACTCAGCCCGGTGCCGGGTGCCCGGTTCGCCGAGATCCCGGTCGACGCGATCGTGCCGAACCCGAAGCAGCCCCGCCAGGTCTTCGACGAGGACGCCCTGGAGGAGCTGAAGACCTCGATCCAGGAGGTCGGCTTCCTCCAGCCGATCGTCGTACGGCAGCTCGACGAGGAAAAGTACGAGCTGGTCATGGGCGAGCGGCGCTGGCGGGCCGCGCAGGCTGTCGGGCGGGAGAGCATCCCGGCGATCGTCCGGGACACCCGCGACGACGCCATGCTCCGCGACGCGTTGCTGGAGAACATCCACCGGGCGAACCTGAACCCGCTGGAGGAGGCCGCCGCGTACCAGCAACTGCTCGACGAGTTCGGCGCCACCCACGAGGAACTCGCCCGGCGCATCGGGCGGAGCCGGCCGCAGATCTCGAACACCATCCGGCTGCTCAACCTGCCCGCCCCGGTGCAGAAGCGGGTCGCGGCCGGCGTCCTTTCCGCCGGGCACGCCCGGGCGCTGCTGAGCCTCGACGAAGCCGAGGCGCAGGAGCAGCTCGCGCTCCGGATCGTCGCCGAGGGCCTCTCGGTCCGCGCGACCGAGGAGATCGTAGCGCTGGCCCTGAGCGACGGTACGAGCAAGAAGGAAGCGGCCAAGCGTCGCCCAAAGCCCCACGCCCCCGCCCTCACCGATCTGGCCGACCGGCTCTCCGACCGGTTCGACACCCGCGTGAAGGTGGACATCGGCCGGAGCAAGGGCAAGATCACCATCGAGTTCGCGACGGTGGACGACCTGGAGCGGATCGTCGGCATCATCGGCGTCGGCCAGGAGGAGGAGCCGGAGGCCTGACTTCGCCAGGGCTTCGCTCCACGATCGGTTCAGCGCCGCAGCGAACGCAGCACCAACGGCCGCGTGACCCTCCCGGTCACGCGGCCGTTCCACGCGCTGCGGTCGAGCCACCGGCCGCACGTCGACTCGCGTGTACGGGAGCGGGAACGACGGCCGGCGTTTCACGTGAAACGTGGGACGCGGGCGGGACGGTGCTTGAGCCGCCCTCACCGTTTCACGTGAAACCCGTCCGCTCCCGGCGGCCGGCGGCGGGGCGGCTCGACCCGAGTCGAGGAGCGAGCTGCTCAACCCGCCCGTCATCTGAAGGTCCCATCAGTGCCGGGGCGCGCGCCCGAGGCGGAAGTCCGCCCTTGAAGGGACGGCGCCCCGCCCTCAGCGCCCTCAGTCACCGTTGAGGCCCAGGCGCTTGGTGCCGGTCCCCCCC
>NZ_JBPQTK010000032.1:0-54765 GCF_051386315.1 Micromonospora sp. URMC 107 | reverse complement strand
CACCTACGCGCTGGTCCAGCTGCGGGCCGCCGACAAGGACGACAAGGCCGCCGCGTACGAGGAGCTGCGGCCCGCCCCCGGCGTTCGGAGCGGCGAAGGGCTGACCGCCGGCGCCCACGGGCAGTAGGCTCCCCCGGCATGGGTGACGAGCTGCCGACCCGGGCCGACGTGGTGATCGTCGGCGCCGGGCACAACGGTCTGGTGTCCGCGATCCTGCTCGCCCGCGCCGGGCTCGACGTGCTGGTGCTGGAGGCGGCGGACGTGATCGGCGGGGCCACCCGCACCGAGGCCCCGTTCCGCAGGGTGCCCGGGCTTCGCCACTCCACCGGGTCGTACCTGCTCGGGCTGATGCCGCCGGAACTGCTCGCCACGCTGGACGTGCGCATCCCGGTGCTGCGCCGCGACCCGCACTACTTCCTGCCCACCCCGGGCGGCCCCGGCTCGCCGTACCTGCTCTTCGGCAGCGACACGGCGGCCACCCGGGCGCAGCTCGCGGAGTTCTTCTCCCCCGCCGACGTGGCCGCCGACGACGCCCTCCAGGCCGAGCTGGCCGCGCTGCGCGACGACCTCGCCCCGGCCTGGCTCGCCGAGCCGCTGCCCGTCGAGGAGACCGCCGAGCGGCACGTCCGACCGGCGCTGCGGCGGGTCTTCGTCGACCTCGTCCGCGGCTCGGTCGCCGACCACCTGGCCCGCTTCGACTTCCGCTCCGAACTGCTGGTCAGCATGTACGCGGTCACCGACGGCCTCTCCGGGCTGAACGCCGGCCCCGACGACCCGGGCACCGGGCACAACTTCCTCGTGCACAACATGTGCCGGCTGCCCGGCTCCGACGGCACGTGGATGATCGCCGAGGGCGGGATGGGCACCGTGTCGCGCGTCTTCGCCGACGCCGCCCGTGCCGCCGGCGCGACGATCCGCACCGGCACGCCGGTCAGCGCGATCACCCTGGACGGCGGCGCGGCCGGCGGGGTGGTGCTCGCCGACGGGCGGGAGGTCGCCGCCCGGGTGGTGCTCGGCGCCTGCGACCCGTACCGGCTGATGGACCTGCTGCCCGACGGCGCGCTCCCGGCGCCGCTGGCCGATCGGATGGCGGCGGTCCGCCGCCCCGGCACCACGCTCAAGCTCAACCTGGCGCTCACCGGCCTGCCCCGCTTCTCCTGCCTGCCCGGCGACGCGCCGAGCCCGTTCGGCTCGACGATCCACCTGCTGCCCGGCTCGGACTCGCTGACCGGCTCCGGCGGCGAGCCGCCGATGGCGGCGCTGCGCGCCATGTGGGCGGACGTGCAGGCGGGGCGACTGCCCGACGAGCCGACCATCGAGTGGTACCTGCACACCACCGTCGACCCCTCGCTGTCCGACGGCCGGGGGCACCACTCGTCCGCGCTCTTCGTCCAGTCGGTGCCGTACGAGCTGGCCGGCACCACCTGGGACGAGGCGCTGCCCGGCTACGTCGACCGCCTCATCGCGATCTGCGAGCGGTACGCCCCCGGCACCGGGGACCTGGCCGCCGACGCGGTGCCGCTGCCGCCGCCCGGCATCGAGGCGCACTTCGGCATCACCGGCGGGCACATCCACCACGTCGACAACACCGTCTCGTTCACCGACCGGATGCCGTACGCCACCGGCGTCGACGGCGTCTACGCCGGCAGCGCCGGCTGCCACCCGGCCGGCAGCGTCATCGGCGCCGCCGGCCACAACGCGGCCCGCCGCATCCTCACCGACCTCTCCCGCTGACCACCCGCTCCCCTGCTCGCCCGCCGCCCCCTCGGAGCGCCGATCATGCAGTTGTGGTGCCCGATTCGGGCCGCTCAGGGGGTTTTGTCACCCACCACAACTGCATGATCGACGCGGGAGTGGGGCGGGAGTGGGGCGGGGGCACCGGGGAACCGCCGTCAGCTGGGCGTCTCGCCCGCCGGGGCGGGGGTCTGCTGCTCGCCGGCCCGGTGGGCGCGGACCTTGTGGCCCACGCTGGTCAGGCAGCGGCCGCTGGCCAGGTCGAACTTCCAGCCGTGCAGCTGGCAGGTGAGCTGGTCGCCCTCGACGATGCCGAACCGGGTCAGGTCCGCCTTCAGGTGCGGGCAGCGCCGCTGCACCACCCAGTCGCCGAGGGTGATGTCCTCGGCGTCGCTGGTCCGCTCGTGCTCGTCGTACCAGCCCTCGGCGTACTGGAGGCGCTCGGTGGAGAGGCACTTGAAAAAGGCGTAGACGAACTCGTTGTACTGTCCGATCCGGGCCGCCGAGAAGCGGCAGGAGAGGAAGAGGGAGTTGACCCAGTCCACCTCGCCGATGTGCAGCAGGTGCTCGATCAGCGCCCGCTCGGTACGGAACCGGTAGCGCACCTTCTCGTCGGCGTACGGCCGGACCTGCTTGCCCGGGAAGTCCACCACGATCGACTCAATCGTCTCGCCGCCCGAGTCGTCGGTGCCCACCAGGTCGAAGCGGACGGGGCCGCCGACCCCCTTGGCCAGGTAGATCGACTCCTCCAGCAGGGGCTCGACCCGGCGCTGCATCTCCTTGAGCACGTCCACCTCGGGGTGCCGCCAGGACGCCTTCTCGGCCTCGATGACCGGCCGCTTGCGCTCGCGCATCTCCTCCAGGTGGGCCACCTTGTTGGCGAAGAACTCCTCGACCGGCACCGGGTGGCTGGTCTGGCAGCTCTCGGTGGTGATCTCGGCGACGCTGCCCGGGAGCAGCACCACGCCGTTGGTGCCGCCGACCTTGGCGTACTCGCTCAGGAACACCGACTGGTCGGGGAAGATGTTGCCCTCGTCGCCGTGGATGTCGTTGAACTGCCACAGCTCGTCGTCGAGGAAGCAGGGCGGGCCGGCGATCGGAAAGACGTGGTCGGCCTTCAGGTCGTCGATGTAGCGCCAGGTGCGGTCGAACTGCCGGTCCCGCTTCTGCTTGCCGAACGCCGTCTTCGCCGCCTGCGGCAGCTCGTAGACCATCGGGTACCAGATCGCGCCGGAGAACTGGAGCAGGTGCGCGTGCACGTGGCCCAGCTCGGCGAAGACGCCCAGATCGGTGGGGCGGGCGTCGTTCTGGTTGAGCAGCCGGACCCCGTCGTACTCCACCCACAGCGAGGAGTCGCCGATCGGGCCGTCGGTCGGGCTGGTCAGCGCCTGGATCATGATCTTCAGGCCGCCGTCCAGCTCCACGACCTGCTCGTTCGGCGCCTTCAGGAACTTGGTGAAGCCCAGCTCCCGCAGCTCGTCCTCCATCTCGGAGGTGGGGAACGCGGGCAGCAGCACGGTGGCCGACTTCGACACGAAGCGCTTCAGGTGCGCCGCGTCGAAGTGGTCCCGGTGCAGGTGGGAGACGTAGAGGTAGTCGACGTCGCCGAGGGTCTCCCAGTCGAGCAGGGAGTTGTCGGGAAACGGAAACCACGAGGCGAAATAGGCCGGATTGACCCACGGGTCGCACAGGATACTGCCCGCGGCCGTGTCGATCCGCATGCTGGCGTGCCCCGTACCGGTCACTCGCACCGCAGTTCCCCCTCAAAACGACAGACAAGGTGTACGCCAGAAACGCTACCGGAGGGAGTCTGGCCACCCACCCGCGACGCCGGTAGTGCCGATGCGCCCGAACGGATCCGGGACCTTGGTCCCCGCTGCGGCCCTCGTACGTCCTCCGACCGACGCCCGCCCCGCCCGGGCGGATCGTGCGGTCCGCCCCACCGGTCGGACCCAGCGCCGGGCCCGGCACGGGGCGTGCCAGACTAACCGGAGATCCGATCGCGAGGGAAGGACCGACAGTGGCAGGAAGCGAGCCGGTAACGTCGCCAGACCAGCACAAGCCCGGGCACCGCAAGTCCGGGCGCATCGGCGCGGTGGTCTCCGCGCTGGCCCTGCTGGCGATGCTCTGCGGCAACCACGAGGGCAGGGTCGAGAACATCTGGCTGGTCGGCCTGGCCGTGCTGCTGCTGCTCATCGTCATCGGCGACACCGTGCTGCGGCGCAACGGCCTGCGGTCCTGACCCCACCCGCGTCAACCGGCGTCGCACCGGTCCGCGCGCCGGAGGTCACACGCACGAGGGCCCGCCCCCGACCGGGGAGCGGGCCCTCGCCGTACGCGGATCAGCGGCCGAACAGGATGTCCTGCACGTCCTTGAGCGCGGCGTCGACCTCGGCCTCGAAGTAGCCGCCGGGCACCAGCCCGAAGCGCAGCGTGTCCAGCTCCTTCGGGTTCACCGGCATCGGGTTGCGCCCCTGCATGCCGCCCAGCAGGGTGTCGAAGAACCGGTCGACCTGGTCCGGGTCGTACCCGCTGCCGAACCGGCGCACCTGGAAGCTGCGACGGATCTGGTCGACGCGGTAGAGGTCGCTGCCGGGCGGGCCGGCCATCGGGGGGCCGGCCATCGGGGGGCCGGCCATCGGCGGCGGACCCCCGACCGGCGGACCCCCGACCGGCGGACCTCCCACCGGCGGGCCGGCGTTCGGTGGGCCGCCGAAGCCCTGCTGCGGAGGCGGCCCGGCCGGGCCCCGGCCCCGCAGTTCACGCAGCTCCCGCTCGGGCATCCGGATCTCGGCGGTCATGTCGGCGCGGGCCCGCCGGCCGGCCTCGAACCCGTCGAAGCGCGGCTCGTCGCCGTAGCCACCGGGGCCGTCGTAGTTGCCCGGACCGTCGCCGTAACCGCCGCCCGGGCCGTCGCCGTACTTGCCCGGGCCGTCGCCGTAGTTGCCGGGACCGTCGCCGTAGCCGCCCGGGCGGTCGCCGTAGGTGCCGGGACCGTCGCCGTAGCCGCCGGGGCCGGCGGGCAGGCCGCGCGGCGGCGGGGCCCCGTGGCCACCCGGGGCGCCCGGGCCCATCGGGCCGGGGCCGCCCGGGCCGCGCGGCGGCTCGTAGCCGCCCCGGGGGGCGTCGTAACCACCGGCGAAGGCGCCGGTGGGCTCGTCGTAGCGGCCGTAGCGGTCGGCGGGCGGGCCGGCCTGCGCCGGCATCGCCCGGGGCGGCATCGGCTGCGCGACCGGCGACATGCCGCGGTCGTCGCGCATCGGCGGGCCCATGCGGTCGGGCGGACCCATCCGGTCCGGCGGACCCATCCGGTCCGGCGGACCCATCCGGTCCGGCGGGCCCATCCGGTCCGGCGGGCCCATCCGGTCCGGCGGGCCCATCCGGTCCGGCGGGCCCATCCGGTCGGGAGGGCCCATCCGGTCGGGGGGGCCGAGGCGGTCGGCGTCCCGGGGGTCGCCGCCGCGGCCGCCAGCGCCACCGCGCTCCTCCAGCTCGGCCAGCTGCCGCTCGACCCGGTCGAGGTGCAGGTCGACCTGCCACTCGTCGTAGCCGTTGAAGCGGACCCGGAAGACGACGTCGTGGACCTCCTGGGAGGCGACGGGGGCACCCACCGGCCGGCCGTCGAGCGTCGCCTCGACCCGGTCCAGGAAGGCGTCGACCTCGTCGACCTTGTATCCCCGGCGGAGCGCCTTACGCCGGAAACGCTGACCCTGACTCGCCACTATGTCTCCTGGTCTCGTTCGCTACGCCCGGTCACGCCTTCTCCCCGGCCCGGTCGGTGTCGGTGTCCATGTCCTCGGCGGCGGCGAGCTGCCCACACGCTCCGTCGATCTCGCGACCCCGGGTGTCCCGCACGGTCGTCGACACCCCGGCCTCGCGCAGCCGCCGGACGAACTCGCGCTCGACCGGCTTCGGGCTGGCGTCCCAACGGCTGCCCGGAGTCGGGTTGAGGGGGATGAGGTTCACGTGGGTCAGCTTCCCGGCCAGCAGCCGCCCGAGCAGATCGGCTCTCCACGGCTGGTCGTTCACGTCCCTGATCATCGCGTACTCGATCGACACGCGACGCCCCGTGCGGGCCGCGTAGTCCCACGCCGCGTCCAGCACCTCGGACACCTTCCAGCGCTGGTTGACCGGCACGAGTTCGTCGCGCAGCTCATCATCGGGGGCGTGCAGCGACAGCGCAAGGGTCACCGAGAGGTCTTCGCTGGCCAGTCGGCGGATGGCCGGGACCAGCCCCACCGTGGAGACCGTGATGTGGCGCTGTGACAGCCCGAGCCCCTCGGGCGCCGGGGCGACCAGCCGACGGATCGCCGCGACCACCCGGGAGTAGTTGGCCAGTGGCTCGCCCATGCCCATGAAGACCACGTGCGACAGCCGCGGCGGCGAACCCGCCACCGCGCCGGAGGCGGCCACGCCGGCCAGGTAGACCGCCTGGTCGACGATCTCGGCGGTGGAGAGGTTGCGGGTCAGCCCCGCCTGACCCGTGGCGCAGAACGGGCAGGCCATGCCGCAGCCGGCCTGGCTGGAGATGCAGACGGTGACGCGGTCCGGGTAGCCCATCAGCACGCTCTCCACCAGCGAGCCGTCGTGCAGCCGCCAGAGCGCCTTGCGGGTCGCGCCGTCGTCGCAGGCCAGCTCACGGACCGGGGTGAGCAGCCGGGGCAGGAGCCGGTCGGCGAGCTTCTCCCGGGTGGCGGCCGGCAGGTCGGTCATCTGCCCCGGATCGCGCACCAGTCGACCGAAGTAGTGGGTGGAGACCTGCTTGGCGCGGAACGCCGGCTCCCCCAGCTCGGTGACCAGGGCCCGGCGGCCGGCGAGGTCGAGATCGGCGAGGTGGCGGGGAGGCATCGCGGGCCGCCGCCCGGGGGCGTCGGGGTCTGCGGGAATCAGGGGCAGGCTCGTCATGGCGCGTCCAGTCTGTCACGCCGGATGGTCGACACACCCGTCCGGAGGTGCCGAATCGCCCCCCGCCGCCCGGGCGGAACCGCTGACGACGGGTGATTCACGCCTCACTCCAGAACCGGGACGAAGACCGCCAGGAGCAGGTACGCGGTCGGCAGCGCGAAGAGGATCGAGTCCAACCGGTCCATCAGGCCGCCGTGCCCCGGGAGCAGGTTGCTCATGTCCTTCACCCCGAGGTCCCGCTTGATCATCGACTCGGCGAGGTCACCGAGGACCGCGGCGCCGGAGACGGCCAGCCCGAAGAGCGCGCCCCACCACGGGGCCACGTCGAGGAGCAGCCAGAGCAGCAGGGCGCTGCCCAGCGCCGCGGCGGTGACCGAGCCGGCGAAGCCCTCCCAGGACTTCTTCGGGCTCACCGAGGGGGCCATCGGGTGCTTGCCGAAGCTGACGCCGGCCGCGTACCCGCCGGTGTCGGAGAGGACCACCGCGGCCAGCGTCACCAGCACCCGCAACTCGCCGTCCTCGGGCACCGCCGCCAGCAGCGCGGCGAACCCACCGAGGAACGGCACGTACACGGCGATGAGGGTGGCGGCGGTCAGGTCCCGCTGGAAGCCGCCCGGCCCGTCGCCGAGCCGCCAGACCATGGTGCCCAGCACGGTCACCAGCAGGCCGAGGCTGAGCGCGTCGGGGCCGGAGAACCAGGCCAGCCCGACGGTGAGCACCCCGCCGGCGACCAACGGCACCAGCGGCGGATGGGCGCCGCTGCGGCGTACCGCCCGGGCCATCTCCCAGATGCCGACGCCGACCGCCGCGGCCACCACCACCAGGAAGGCGGGCGGATAGAAGAACAGCGGCACCACGATCAGGGCGCCGAGACCCACGCCGACGGCGATGGCCGCCGGCAGGTTGCGCCCGGCCCGGCTCGGGACGGGCTGCTGGGTCGGGGGCCGGTCGACGCCGGCCCGGCGCCGGCCGCGCTGCCGGCGGCCCAGCGGCCGCGCGGGCGCGGGCTCCGGCTCGACGTCCCGGACCGGTTCGAGCTGGGTGGTCGGGTACTCGGAGTCGTCGGGCTGGCCGCGGTGGCCGTTCATCGCGGCCGGGTCACCGCCGGTCACCACGTCGGCGGGCGGGCGGGGCTGCGCCGGCGCCTCGGCGTACGCGTCGGGGAGAACGGCGGGACGGCGGTGCCACTGGCCCGGATCGATCTCGGGCTCCGGCCAGGGGAGGCCGGGCGCCGGTGCGGGAGTGGGGGCGTCGGGGCGGTCCCAGCCGCGGGGCTCGGCGCTGCCGTGGGGATCGAGGTGGGCCATCACGCACCGAGCGGGACCGGCACGAGATCCATCAGATGACGCACAACCACAACCATTCCCCTACCCGCGCGACTGTTCCGTCCGGTTGACCCGCCCGACGGCCGGCCGATCCCCACCGTTCACCGCAGGGTGGCCGGGAATCCTGCCGAGCCTACTGCACCCACCGGTCCCTCACGTCGGACCGGCCCCGCGCCGCCCTCCGACGACGGTGGCACCGGACCCTGCCGCCCGGAAGCGGACGGCGGAGCGCCGGTGCCACGATGCCGTCGTCACCGGTGGAGGCCGGCGTACGGCTCACACCTCGAGAAGCTCGTTCTCCTTGTGCTTGACCAGGTCGTCGACGGCGGCGACGAAGCGCTGGGTCAGGTCGTCGAGTTCCTTCTCGGCGCGGCGGCCGTCGTCCTCGCCGACCTCGCCGTCCTTGACGAGCCGGTCCAGCTCCTCCTTGCCCTTGCGGCGGATGTTGCGGATGGCCACCTTGGCCTCCTCACCCTTGTGCCGGGCGACCTTGATCATTTCTCGGCGGCGCTCCTCGGTCATCTGCGGCAGCAGGATGCGGAGCTGGTTGCCCTCGTTGTTCGGGTTGGCGCCGAGGTCGGAGTCGCGGATCGCCTTCTCCATGGCGTTGATCTGCGAGTTGTCGTACGGCTTGATGATCACCATGCGCGGCTCGGGCACCCCGATGGACGCCATCTGGGGCAGCGGGGTGGGGCTGCCGTAGTAGTCAATGATGATCTTGGAGAACATGGCGGCGTTGGCGCGACCGGTGCGGATCGCGCCGAACTCCTCCTTGGCGTGCTCGATGGCACGCTCCATCTTCTCCTCGGCCTCGAGGAGGGTGTCGTCGATCACCGGTCTCCTCGCCTCCTTCTGTGCTCGTCGTGGGCTTGTCGTGTCGGAGGGACCGCTGAGGTCGGGGTCACGCGACCGCTCAGGCGGTGATCAGGGTGCCGATCTTGTCGCCACCCACGGCCCGGATGATGGTGTCGTCGCCCTGCGCGCCGAAGACCAGCATCGGCAGGCCGTTCTCCATGCACAGGCTGAACGCGGCGGCGTCGGCGACCCGCAGGTTGCGCCGCAGCACCTCGGAGAAGGTGATCGAGTCGAACTTGCTGGCGGTCGGGTCGACCCGCGGGTCGGCGGTGTAGACGCCGTCCACGCCGTTCTTGCTCATCAGCACCACGTCGGCGCGGATCTCCAGGGCCCGCTGGGCGGCCACGGTGTCGGTGGAGAAGTACGGCATGCCGGCGCCCGCGCCGAAGATCACCACGCGGCCCTTCTCCAGGTGCCGGATGGCGCGCAGCGGAATGTACGGCTCGGCGACCTGGGCCATCGTGATCGCGCTCTGCACGCGCGTCTCGATGCCCTCCTTCTCCAGGAAGTCCTGCAACGCGAGGCAGTTCATCACGGTGCCGAGCATGCCCATGTAGTCGGCCCGGGCCCGGTCCATGCCGCGCTTCTGCAGCTCGGCGCCCCGGAAGAAGTTGCCGCCGCCGACCACCACCGAGACCTGCACGCCGCGGCGGACCACGGTGGCGATCTGCCGGGCGATGGCCTGCACGACGTCCGGGTCGACCCCGATCGCGCCCCCGCCGAACACCTCACCGGAGAGCTTCAGCACCACCCGGCGGGCCCGACCGGGGGGTGGCGCCGTCGGATCGTCCGCCGCCAGACTCCGGTCACTCACAACCTGCGTCATCCGCCCCGCCCTTCCCCATGCGCACGTCCCGTACGCCCCGTACCGCGAAACTGCCGTAGCCGACCCTATGTGACGAGGAGGCCGCGGTGCCTGTCACGTACACCGGCGGCCTCCTCGTCGACGTTTCCCTGCCCGCGGCGCGCGAAGCGCCCGGGGGCGGCTCAGGCCTGGCCGACCTCGAACCGCACGAAGCGGGTGACCTCGATGCCGGCCTCGGCCAGCAGCTGCTTCACCGTCTTCTTGTTGTCGGCGACCGACGCCTGCTCGAGCAGGACGTAGTCTTTGAAGAACGCGTTCACCCGGCCCTCGACGATCTTCGGCAGGGCGGCCTCGGGCTTGTTCTCCTCGCGGGCGGTCTGCTCGGCGATGCGCCGCTCGGACTCGACGACGTCGGCCGGCACCTCGTCCCGGGTGAGGTACTTCGGCCGCATGGCGGCGATCTGCATCGCGACGCCCCGGGCGTCCGAGTCGGACGCCTCGTCGCTGGCCGTGCCGGTGTACTGCACCAGCACGCCGACCGCCGGGGGCAGGTCCTGGCTCTTGCGGTGCAGGTAGACGGCGGTGGTGCCGTCGAGCTTGGCGAACCGGTTGAGGACGAGCTTCTCGCCGATCTTGGCGGACTGCTCCTGCACCAGGTCGGCGACGGTCTTGCCGTCCAGCTCGGTGGCGAGCAGCTCCTCGGCGGTGCCGACGCCGCTGCGCTCGCCGTGCTCCACCAGCTGCTGGGCCAGCTCGATGAAGGCGTCGGTCTTGGCGACGAAGTCGGTCTCGCAGTTGAGCTCGAGCAGCGCCTTGCCGGAGTGGGCGATCAGACCGTTGGCGGCCGTACGGCCGGCCCGCTTGCCGACGTCCTTGGCGCCCTTGACGCGCAGGATCTCGACGGCCTTGTCGAAGTCGCCCTCGGCCTCGGTCAGCGCCTTCTTGCAGTCCATCATGCCGGCGCCGGTGAGGTCGCGGAGCTTCTTGACGTCCGCGGCGGTGAAGTTGGACATGGCTCTCTCTTCGGTGTTGAGACTGCGGGTGGGTTGGTCCTGGTGCCGGTTACCCGGATCCGGGCGCGACGTGCCCGGCGTACCTGCCGCTCCCCGCCGCCCGGGAGACCGGGCGGCGGGGAGCGGCGGTGCGGTCACTCCGCGGCGGCGGTCGCCGGCTGCTCGACCGGCTGGGCCGGCTCGGCCTGCGGGGCCTGCTCGGCCTGCGGGGCCTGCTCGTCGGCCTTCTTCGGCTCCTCGAGCAGCTCGCGCTCCCACTCGGCCAGCGGCTCGTCGGAGGCGACGCCCGGCTCCGGCTTCTCGTCGCTGCCGCGACGACGGCCGGAACGGGCGATCAGGCCGTCGGCGACGGCGGCGGCCACGACCCTGGTCAGCAGCTCGGCCGAGCGGATCGCGTCGTCGTTGCCCGGGATCGGGAAGTCGACCTCGTCCGGGTCGCAGTTGGTGTCGAGCACCGCGATCACCGGAATGCCCAGCTTGCGGGCCTCGTCGACGGCGATGTGCTCCTTCTTGGTGTCGACCACCCAGATCGCGGCCGGAAGCTTCTGCATGTCCCGCAGACCACCGAGGGTGCGGGTCAGCTTGATCTTCTCGCGGGAGAGCTGCAGGGTCTCCTTCTTGGTGTACCCGGCGGCGGTACCGCTCAGGTCACCCAGGGCCTCCAGCTCCTTCATCCGCTGGAGCCGCTTGTAGACCGTCTGGAAGTTGGTCAGCATGCCACCGAGCCAGCGGTGGTTGACGTACGGCTGACCGACCCGGGTCGCCTGCTCGGCGATGGCCTCCTGGGCCTGCTTCTTGGTGCCGACGAAGAGGATGCTGCCACCCTCGGCGACGGTCCCGCGCACGAACTCGTAGGCCTTCTCGATGTAGTCGAGGGTCTGGCGCAGGTCGATGATGTAGATACCGTTGCGCTCGGTGAAGATGAAGCGCTTCATCTTCGGGTTCCAGCGCCGGGTCTGGTGCCCGAAGTGGACACCGCTCTCCAGCAGCTGACGCATGGTCACGACGGCCATGGTGGGGTACTCCTCGTGGTCCCTGGTTGTCCCGCCCGGCCAGGCGGCCGAGCGTCCTGGCGCCCGGTCGGCGGCCATGGCGGGCCCGACCAAGATCGGGACCAGGGAGGCCGTCGCCCCACGACGGCTCGTGGAGAGGGCGCGCGAGGTCGACCGCGCAAGGCGGTCGCCAGTCGACCAGTGTACGCCCCTTCCCCGCCCCCGATGTCTCGGGTGCGGGGAAGGGGTCGGAACGCCCATTTCCGGCGCCACACGCGCCGGTCGAGGGTCAGCCGACGGCGAGGGCGGCGGCGACGAAGAGCACCAGGCCGACGGTCAGATACGCCGTCGGCGGGCGCAGCCAGCCCCGGCTCCCCTCCGCCAGCGACAGCCCGCCGGTGCGCAGCCCGTACAGGCCGATGGCGAAGATCGGCAGGCCGCAGACCAGGAAGATCCCCACCACCACGTCGGCGGCCGAGACCGGATCGCCGGTCACGCCGCTGAACAGCACCCGCATCGCGGGCACCTCGAACACCACGACCAGCAGGGTGAAGAGCGCGGCCAGCGCCGGCCGCCGGGTCCGGTAGACCCCGTCGCCCACCGGCGGTCCCGGTTGCGGGGCGACCACCGTTGGGTACGCCGGCAGTTCCCCCGGCGGGAGGTCGGCGCGGGGCCCGATCGGCGGCATCGGCCCGGTCGGCATCTCCAGCGCGTTCGGGGTCTCGACCGGCCGGGCGGGCTCGTCGGCCGGCTTCTCCGCCGGGTTCGTGGGCTCGGCGGCCCGACCGGGCGCGACGATCGGGTACCCGCCCAGCGGGGCCGGGCGGGGCGGCTCCACGGTCCGCTCGACGGGCCCCGCCCCGGCCAGGGCGTCGACCCCCGACGTCGACAGCGCGTCGCGGGCCCCCCTCGATTCCCGGGCGGCGCGTCGGCCCGGACGGTCGGTGGGCAGTTCCCCGGAGACGTCCGGATCCGCCTCGGCCCGGCGCGAGCGGCTCGCCCGGTATCCCTCCGTCTCCGACCGGGCGTCCCCGAGCGGCGACACCGCGGCGAAGCGCCCCGAGTCGCCCTCCCCGAACCTCGCGGGCTCCGAGCCGGTGGCAGCGAACCGGCCCGAGTCCTCCGGACCCGTCACCGAGAACCGGCCCGAGTCCTCCGGACCCGTCACGGCGAACCGACCCGAGTCCTCCGGCCCGGTGACGGCGAACCGGCCGGAGTCCTCCGATCCCGTCACGGCGAACCGACCCGAGTCCTCCGATCCCGTCACGGCGAACCGACCCGAGTCCTCCGGTCCCGTCACGGCGAACCTGCCGGAGTCCTCCGGTCCGGCGAAGCGGGCCCGATCGGCCTCGACCGTCCCGAAGCGCCCGGAGTCGGGCTCGACGGACCCGAAGCGTCCCGAGTCGGGCTCCGTCGACGGGCCGAAGCGTCCTGCTTCGCCGCGCCGGGTCCCCACGGAATCGCCGTAGCGGCCGTCCTCCGCGGCCCGGCGCGGCTCGGGGGCGCTCAGGTCGTCGTCCCGGTACCGGGTCTCGGCCTGGCCGCGCCAGTCCGCCTCCCCGTAGCCGCTCTCACGGTCACGGTCGCGGTCGCGATCGGCCGGATACCAGCGCGACTCCTGATCTTCGACAAAGTTCCGTCGTCCGTCCACGTCCGGCACCGTATGCGACCGGCTCCACGGACGCCATTCGCCCCCTGGGCGCCCGCGTGCACCGGGTCACCGCGCGGCGACGGTCGGGCACGGCGGCGGGCGAGCCGGCCCGGCTGTGCGGTGCGGTGCGGTGCGGTGCGCGGGTCGTCGCAGGCGGTGCGGTGCGCCGGTTCGTCGCGGGCGGTGCGGTGCGCGGGTCGTCGCGGGCGGTGCGGTGCGGCGGTTCGTGGGGGCGGTCCACCGGCGCCGACCGCATAGCACGCCGAGGGCATGATCGTCCGTTCGTCCACAGCGCGTCCGCCGTCCACAGCTTCCGCGGCGCGGGGCGGCGGCTCCCCGCCCGTCGGGTGCACCGTGCCGGCATGACGAAGCAGAACCAGGCGGTCGGCGCGTACGGGGAGCGGTGCGCCGTCCGGCACCTGATCGGGGCGGGACTGCGCCCGGTGGCCCGGAACTGGCGCTGCCCGGCCGGGGAGATCGACATCATCGCGTGGGACGGGCCGGTGCTCGCCTTCTGCGAGGTGAAGACCCGCCGCACCGACGAGTTCGGCCCGCCGGCGGAGGCGGTCGTACCGGCCAAGGCCCGCCGGCTGCGCGGGCTCGCCGCCCGGTGGCTCGCCGACACCGGCACCACCGCCGACGAGGTGCGTTTCGACGTCGTCTCGGTACGCCTCACCGGGGCCGGCGCCGCCCGGGTCGAGCACCTCAAGGGGGCGTTCTGATGGGCGGGCCCGACCGGACGGGGGCCGGCGGCGCGGGCCGGCGGGTGGCGTCGTGAGCTACGCGAAGGTGCTCTGCGTGGGCCTGGTCGGCGTCACCGGGCACCTGGTGGAGGTCGAGGCCGACCTGGCCGCCGGACTGCCGGCGGTGGTCATCTCGGGGCTGCCGGACACCGCTCTGCACGAGGCCCGGGACCGGGTCCGCGCGGCAGTGGTCAACTCCGGTCAGCGATGGCCCAACCGGCGGATCACCCTCAACCTGCTGCCGGCCGACCTGCCGAAGTTCGGCTCCGCGTTCGACCTGGCGATAGCGGCGGCCCTGCTGGGCGGCTCCGGCGAGTTGCCGCTGCTGCCGCTCGAACACGTGGTGGTCCTGGGCGAGCTGGGCCTCGACGGCACGGTCCGCCCGGTGCGCGGCGTGCTGCCGATGGTCGCCGCGGCGGCCCGGGCCGGCGTCGGAAAGGTGATCGTCCCAGCCGGCAACGCCGCCGAGGCGGCGGTCGTCCCCGGGGTCCGGGTCCGGGCGGTCGACACGCTGCACCGGTTGGTCAGCTTCATCCGCGACGGCTCGCCCCTGATCGAGCCGGAGCCGGACGGGCCGCCGACAACCGGCGGCGGGCCCGACCTGGCCGAGATCGCCGGGCAGGGGCTGGGCCGAAGGGCGCTGGAGGTGGCCGCGGCGGGTGGGCACCACCTGGCGCTGGTCGGGCCGCCGGGCGCCGGCAAGACCATGCTCGCCGAGCGCCTTCCGTCGATCCTGCCGGAGCTGGACGACGAGGCCGCGCTGGAGGTCACCGCGCTGCACTCGATCGCCGGGCTGCTGCCCCCGGGCGGGCGGTTGCTGCGCCGCCCGCCGTTCCAGGCGCCGCACCACACGGCGACGGTGCCGTCGCTGGTCGGCGGCGGTTCCGGGCTGGCCCGTCCCGGCGCGATCTCGCTCGCCCACCGGGGCGTGCTCTTCCTCGACGAGGCGCCCGAGTTCAGCCGGGGCGCGCTGGAGGCGCTGCGCCAGCCGCTGGAGAACGGCCGGGTCCGGCTGGCCCGCAGCCGGGGCGGCGCCGAGTACCCGGCCCGTACGCAGCTGGTGCTGGCGGCCAACCCGTGCCCGTGCGCCAAGCCGGCCGGGGACGCGTACTGCGAATGCCCGCCGCAGGCCCGGCGGCGCTACCTGAGCCGGCTCTCCGGGCCGTTGCTGGACCGGATCGACGTGCAGGTGCGGCTGCCGCCCGTCCGGGCGGCCGAGCTGATGGCGACCACCGTCGACAGCGAGGCCTCCGCCACCGTCGCCGCGCGGGTGGCGGCGGCCCGGCGGGCGGCGGCCGCGCGCTGGGCGGTGCTCGGCCACCGGCTCAACGCTGAGATACCCGGCCCGTACCTGCGCCGCCCGCCCTGGCGCCTGCCCGGGCCGGACACGGCCGAGCTGCGGGCCCGGCTGGACTCCGGGTCGCTGTCGGCCCGGGGCTTCGACCGGATCATCCGCCTGGCCTGGACGATCGCGGACCTGGACGGTCGGGACCGTCCCGACCGGGAGGACGTCCGGGAGGCCATCCAACTGAGGACGGGGGATACGACGTGAGCACCGACGAGGACACGCTGGCCAGGGTGGCGCTCACCTGGCTCGCCGAGCCGGGCACCTGGTCGGTGCACCGGCTGGTCGACCGGCTGGGCCCGGTGGCGGCGCTCGACCTGCTGCTCGACGGGGGCGCGCCGGAGGAGACGCTGCGCAACGCCGTGGCGGCCCGTTGCGCGGCCGGCGACGCCAGGGCCGTCGCGGCCGAGGCGCTGGCCCGCACGGACCGGCTCGGCGCCCGGATCGTCGTCCCCGACGACGACGAGTGGCCCGTACGCACCGACGACCTGCGCCGGCTCCGGCTGCCCGGCGCCTACCGGCGGGTCGACGTCGAGACCGCTCCCCCGCTCTGCTTCTGGGTACGCGGCTCGTGGCCGCTCGGTGAGGCGTTCGACCGCTCCGTCGCGGTCGTCGGTGCCCGCGCCGCCACCGGGTACGGCACGCACGTCGCCACGGACCTCGGCTACGGGCTGGCCGACCGGGACTGGACCGTCGTCTCGGGCGGCGCCTTCGGCATCGACGCCGCGGCCCACCGGGGCGCGCTCAACGCCGGTGGCCGCACCGTGGCGGTGCTCGCCTGCGGCGTGGACCGCCCGTACCCGATGGGCAACGCGGCGCTGTTCGACCGGATCGCCGAGACCGGGCTGCTGGTCAGCGAGTGGATGCCGGGCGCCGATCCGCTCCGGCCCCGGTTCCTCATCCGCAACCGGGTGATCGCGGCGGGCACCCTCGGCACGGTGCTGGTGGAGGCGGCTGCCCGCAGCGGCGCCACACAGACCACCCACCGGGCGCTCGCCCTGGGCAGACCCAGCATGGTGGTGCCCGGCCCGGTCACGTCGGCGATGTCCGTCGGCGCCCACGAGACGCTGCGGGACCATCCGAGGGCCCGGCTGGTGACCGGCGTCGCGCAGGTGCTGGAGGAGGTCGGACGGATCGGCGACCTGGCGCCCGTACCGCGCGGCCCGCAGCGGCCGGTCGACCTGCTCGACGACGACGCGCGGGCCGTCGTCGAGGCGTTGCCCCGCCGGGGGGCGATGGGCGTGGATGTCCTCGCCGCGCGGGCCGGGCTGCCCGTCCGTACCGCGCTGCGGAAGCTGTCGATGCTCGAGGAGCTGGCCCTGGTGCTCCGCCGCGACGACGGGTACGCCCTCGCGCCGCCGGCAGCCAGAAGCGCGACCACCGCGCGACCGGCGACGCCGGAGGGACCGTGAGCCCGGTCAGTCACCCTCGAAACGGATCTCCATCGCGCGGTCCTGCCGGCAGCGCCGCGCCAGCCGGTCCAGCTGGCGCACGTGCGTCATCTCCGGCGTCGACCGGGCCACCTCGGCGAGGCAGCGCACCTCGGCGAGGAGCTGCGGCGCCTGGCCGGCGGGGACCACCAGCTCGCCGACCGGATCCACCCGGTCGAGCAGCGGGGTACGCCCGCCACCCCGGACCCGCCTGACGAGACTCAGCAGCACGTCGTCGGGATCGGGCAGCACCTCGGCCGGCACGACGCGGCGCCGGTCGGAGCCCGCCCCGACCGCCCGGTAGAGGACGACGTCCACCCCCATGTCCGGCCCCCTTCGTCGAGCCTGGTCCCGTCGCGCGGCGACCACGACCAGGGCCCACCTCCGCTGGTACGACCAGTCTGCTCGCACCGGCCGGCGCAATCCACCACCCGGGCCGCGCGCCCGTGGCGGGACCACCCGCGAGCCGGCTCGCCGGGTCTCTCGGCGGGCCCCGGCGGCCCAGCGGCCCCGGCGGCCCCGGCGGCCCGGCGGCCCCGGCGGCCCGGCGGCCCAGCGGCCCGGCGGCCCAGCGGCCCGGCGGCCCAGCGGCCCAGCGGCCGGGCGGCCGGGCGGCCGGGCGGCTCTCGGCGGTTCGGCTGTCCTGCCGGCGCCGCCGGTCGACCGTAGGCTGGTCGTGTGCCGTCCGAGGATCCGCCGCCCACCGCCGCCACGGCCTCGCCCCGCACGACCGCACCCGCAGCTCGGTCCAACGGGGCGGGGACGCGCCCGCGAGGGACGCCGACCGCCCGGGCTCGGCGGCCGGCGGGTCCGCGCCGCCGCGCACACGCGGGTGGTCGCGAGGGAGCCGCCGTACGGTGCGTGGTCGCGAGGGAGTCGTGGTGAGGCGGGAGGCGAACGGCACCCGGGCGACCCACGCGGCCCTCCCACCGGCGATGCGGGAGGCGGTGGACGACTTCGCCGGGCACCTGGCCGGTGTGCGCAACCGGTCCGCCCACACCGTCCGGGCGTACGTCGGTGACGTGGTGTCCCTGTTGGACCACGCCCACCGGATGGGCTGCGCCGAACTACCGGAGCTGGACCTCGCCGTGCTGCGCAGTTGGCTGGCGAAGCAGCGGACGATGGGGGCCGCCCGCACGTCACTCGCCCGCCGGGCCGCCTCGGCGCGGACGTTCAGCGCCTGGGCGCACCGCTGCGGGCTGCTCCCCGCCGACGTGGCGGGCGCCCTGGCCAGCCCGCGCGCCCACCGGGACCTGCCGACCGTGCTGCGCGCCGACCAGGCGGCCGCCCTGGTCGAGGCGCCGGGCCGGCTCGCCCCGGGCGTGCCGCCGCCGCCCGCCGAGAGCGACTTCCGGCCATCGTCGTCCGGTCAGGGCGGCTCCCGACCGACGCCGTCCGCCGAGGACGGCTCCCCGGCCACGCCGTCCGTGGCCGGTGACTCCCCGATGTCGCCTCCGGAAGACGGCTCACGGCCGACGTCGACCCTAGAGGATGGCTCACGGCCGACGTCGCCTCCCGAGGACGGCTCACGGCCGGGGTCGTCGGATCCGTCCCGGGCGGCCGACGGGGTCGCCGAGGCGGTGTCGCTGCGGGACCGGGCGCTGCTGGAGCTGCTCTACGGCACGGGGGTGCGGATCAGCGAGGCGTGCGGCCTCGACGTCGCCGACGTCGACCACGCGCGACGGGTGGTGCGGGTGTTCGGCAAGGGCGGCCGGGAACGCGCCGTCCCGTACGGGGTGCCGGCCCAGCGGGCGCTCGACGAGTGGCTGCGCCACGGCCGGCCGACACTGGCCGCACCGCACTCCCGCGACGCGCTGCTGCTCGGCGCCCGCGGCGGACGGCTCAACCCGACGACGGCACGGCGGATCGTCAGCGGGTACGCGGACGCCGCCGGCCTGCCTCCGGTCAGCCCGCACGGGCTGCGGCACTCGGCGGCCACCCACCTGCTCGAGGGCGGCGCCGACCTGCGGGCGGTGCAGGAGCTGCTGGGCCACTCGTCCCTGGCGAGCACCCAGATCTACACCCACGTCTCCGTGGAGCGGCTCCGCGCCGCCTACCGCCAGGCCCACCCCCGCGCCTGAGTCCCGCCGTCACCGGCCGCCCCGCGCCCGGGCTCCCCCGCCTGCGGCCCCTGCCTCAACGCCTGCGCACCGCCCCGGCCGGGTCGCGACCCGGTTCCGAGCGACCGCACCGACCAGCCCGGGCACGACGGACCGGGATCGGCCAGCCCAGGCACGACGGACCGGGATCGGCCAGCCCAGGCACGACGGACCGGCACCGACCAGCCCGGCGCGACGGGCAAGCTGGCCTCCGACCAGGACGGCAGGACGGCCTCCGACCAATCCGGGCACGACGGGCAAGAGGGCCGATCACCGACCAGGACGGACAGGACCGACCAGGACGGACAGGACGGCGGCCCGGCAGGACGGGCTGACGGTCAGGATCGGCGCGGCGACGAGCCCGGCCCGTCGGGGGCCGAACCCCGGAGCACGACGTGCGGCTCCCGCCCGAGGTCCAGGCACATCCGCACGTCGTCGTAGCGTTCGTCGCCCACCTCGATGACGTTCGGCAGCCGCCCCCACTCGCGGAAGCCGAGGCGCTCGTAGAGCTCGATGGCACCGTGGTTGTTGCCGCGCACGCCCAGCGCGAGGGTCTCGATGCCGGCCTTGCGGGCGTCGTCGACCAGCGCGCCGGTGACGAGGCGACCGATCCCACGGCCACGGGCGGCGGGGTGTGCGGTGATCTTCTCCAGGTCGGCGTAGTGGGCGAAGATCGGCTTCGGACCGCGCCGCCACGTCCCGGTGCCCACCACCCGGTCGTCCAGCACGGCGAGGACCAGCGCGGCGTCGCCGGCCTCGACCAGGCCGAGCACCCCGTCCAGCCAGGCGTCGGTCTCGGCGCGGCCGGGCGGGACCGCGTACCCGATCGCACCGCCGCGCTCGGCGACCGCGTGCAGCACCCGGTGCACCTCGGCCCGGAGCTGCCGGTCGGCCGCGGTCGGCCAGCGCAGTTCGACGTCCATGACCAGCGATTCTCCGGGATCGAGGAGGGTCGACCGACACGGGCACCCGACGCGACGGCGCTTCGGACGGGCGCCCGGCGGCGGTGCCCGACGGGCCGTACCCGGCGGAGCGGCGGCGGGACATCGACCGGTCGCTACGATCGTCGGGTGAGCCTCCCGCAGCCGCCCGAGCCGATCGCGGCAGCCCGCCTGCTCTTCTCGCTCGACCCGGCGGTCAGCCACCTGAACCACGGCTCGTTCGGCGCGGTGCCGATCGCCGTGCAGCGGTCCCAGCAGCGGCTGCGCGACGAGATGGAGGCCAATCCGCTGCGTTTCTTCACGCAGGGCCTGGTCGACCGGATCACCCACACCCGCCGGCACCTGGCCGGCTTCCTGGGCGCCGACCCGGACGGCACCGCGCTGGTCCCGAACGCCACCACCGGCGTGGCCGTGGTGCTCCAGTCGCTCGGCCTGCGCCCCGGCGACGAGGTGCTCACCACCGACCACGGCTACGGCGCGGTCGGGCTCTCCATCGCCCGGGAGTGCCGGCGTACGGGGGCGGTCAGCCGGGCGTTGCCCGTCCCGTTGGCCGCGTCGGACGGGGAGATCCTCCAGATCGTCCGCGCCGGGCTGCGCCCCGGCCGGACCCGGCTGCTCGTCGTGGACCAGCTCACCTCGGCCACCGCCCGGCTCTTCCCCGTCGCCGCGATCGTCGGCGTGGCCCGGGAGCACGGGATACCGGTCCTCGTCGACGCCGCGCACGCGCCGGGCATGCTTCCGACGCCGGTGGGCGACGTCGGCGCCGACTTCTGGGTGGGCAACCTGCACAAGTGGGCGTACGCGCCGCGCGGCACCGCCGTGCTGGTGGTCGCCCCACCGTGGCGGGAGCGGATCGAACCGCTGACCGTCTCCTGGGAGCAGGAGTCGGGGTTCCCCGGCCGGGTCGAGTGGGCGGCGACCCAGGACTACACGGGCTGGCTGGCCGCGCCGGGGGGCCTGTTCACGCTGCGCAGCCTCGGCGTCGACCGGGTACGCGGGCACAACGCCGCGCTGGCGGCGTACGGCCAGCGGGTGCTGGGGGACGCGCTCGGGGTGGCCCCCGCCGACCTGCCGGACCCCGGCGGACCCGGGATCGCCATGCGGATCGTCCCGCTGCCGGCGGGCCTGGCCACCACGCTCGACGCGGCGCGGGCGCTGCGGGAACGCATCGCCGAGCGACTCGCCACCGAGGTCGCGGTCATGGCGTGGAACGGGCGGGGCTGGCTGCGGCTCTGTGCCCAGGTCTACAACACCCGGGACGAGTACGAGCGGCTCTCGCTGCGGCTCCCCCCGCTGCTCGCCCAGCGCTGAGGCGCGAGGAAGGGCCCTTCCTGACTTTCCGCCGCGCAGGAAGGGCCGGCCTGACCGGCACCCCCACCACCGCAGCTCCCCACGTTCACCGGCAGACGGACGAACGGCGCGGACGAACGACCCGACGAGCGGCGGGGACCAACAACGCGGACGAACGGCACGAGCGGCGCGGACGAACGGCGCCCGGATGGTCGGCGCGCCGGCGAACGGCGCGCGGGCGGACGGGGTCGGCCCGGGGTCGACGCCGTCGAGCGGCAGCAGCCGCACGGGTCCCAGGCCGAGCAGGGCCAGCGGATCCAGGTAGTCGGCGCCACGCCGCAGCCCCCAGTGCAGGCAGGCGGGAGCGGGGCATCCCGGATGGCCGGCGAGCAGGGCGCCCAAGGGTGTTCCGGCAACCAGGCGGTCGCCGGGGCGCACCGCCGGCGACACCGGCTCGTGGGTGGTCCGCAGTCCGTCGGCGTGCCCGACCGTGACGACGGGCCGGCCGGCCACCAGGCCGGCGAAGAGCACCGTGCCGGCACCGGCGGCCCGCACGGTCGCGCCCGGCGCGGCGGCCAGGTCGACGCCCCGGTGGCCGGGCAGCCACGGCCGTGGCGGCGGGTCGAACCGGCGGACCGGGCGCGGGACGCCGTCGAGCGGCCACCGGAACCGCGCCGCCCGGAACGCCGGAGCCCGGGACGCCACGGCCCTGAACGACGGGACCCCGGACGACCCGGCCCAGGGCGGCACGGCCCCAGGCGACCCGGCCCAGGGTGGCACGGCCACAGGCGACCCGGCCACGGGCACCACGACGCCGGGCGGTCCCGACCCGGACGTCGACGCGGCGGCACCCCCGACGGCGGGCGGCCGGAGCACCGCCGGCACCGGCGAGGGGACGGGCGCGGCCGGCCCCGGGGACAGCAGGGCGGCGCAGAGCGCGGCGGCACCGGTACGCGTGGCTGGTCGCATGGGGCGCAGCCTGCCCGGCGGGCGTTCGCCACCGCCACCCGCGACGCCCGCTCCTGTGGACGGCGGGTGTCCTGTGGACGGACGCCCGGAAGGCGAATCGATCTGCTACGGGGCCGGCGGCCGACCCACGAGGCCGCAGCGCCACGAGGCCACGACGCCGCGAGGCGTCAGATCACGAAGCCGCGACGCCACGAGGCAGCGCGGCCACGACCGCCGCCGGGCGGCCGGCCCGTCGGGCGGGCCCGAGGGCGGCGGCCGGCGCCCGCGAGGCCCTAGGCTGGCTCGGACGAACGGCGGAGCCGCCGCCGTCCGGCCCGGGGAGGCCTCGATGACCACACTGGACGACGTCAGCGGGCCCTCCCGTGTGGCGGAGCCGGGCGAGGGGATCACCGCCGAGGAGTTGCAGCTCGCCGCCCGCAACCACGGCATCCCGCTGGAGGCGCTGCGCTACGACGTGACCCCGGCCGGCCTGCACTACCTGCTCATCCACTACGACATCCCGGACCTCGACCCGGCCACGCACGCGCTGACCGTGGCCGGCGCGGTGGACCGGCCGCTCACCCTCGACCTGGCCGCGCTGCGCGAGCGGCCCCGGGTCACCCGCCGCGTGACGCTGGAGTGCGCCGGCAACGGGCGCGCCCTGCTGCACCCCAGGCCGGTGAGCCAGCCGTGGCTGGTGGAGGCGGTCGGCAACGCGGAGTGGACCGGCACCCCGCTGGCGCCGCTGCTGCGCGAGGCGGGGATCGCCGCCGACGCCGTGGACGTGGTGTTCACGGGCGCCGACCACGGCGTGGAACGCGGCGTCGAGCAGGACTACCAGCGGGCGCTGCCGGCCGCCGACGCGCTGCGCGAGGAGGTGCTGCTGGCGTACGAGATGAACGGCGCCCCCCTGCTGCCGCAGCACGGCGCCCCGCTGCGGCTGATCGTGCCCGGCTGGTACGGCATGGCGCACGTCAAGTGGCTGCGCGCGATCGACGTACGCACCGAGGCGTTCGACGGCTACCAGAACGCGGTCGCCTACCGGCTGCGGCGGGACGCGGACGACCCCGGGGTGCCGGTGACCCGGATCGAGCCGCGGGCGCTGGTCCGGCCGCCCGGCTTCCCCGACTTCATGTCCCGCACCCGCGTGCTGCGGCCCGGTCCGTGCACGCTGGACGGTCGCGCCTGGTCCGGTCACGCCCCCGTCGTCTCGGTGGAGGTGACCACCGACGGCGGGGCCAGTTGGCGACCGGCCATCCTGGACGAGCAGGCCGGCGGGGAGTTCGCCTGGCGTCGGTGGCGCTACGAGTGGACGGCGTCGCCGGGGAGGCACGTCCTCGGGGCCCGCGCCACCGACGCCTCCGGCCGCTGCCAGCCGGTGGAGCAGCCGTGGAACCGGGGCGGTTTCGCCAACAACCTCGTCCAGCGGGTCGAGGTCGTGGTGCTGTCGGCCTGAGGCCGGTCACCGGGGAGGAGGGGGACGACGGCCTCGCGGCGGTGGGGGCGCCGACGGGGCCGTACGCCCGGCGTCGCGGGCGACCGGGCGGTGGACCGGCGGTGGATCAGCCGCCGAAGCCGGAGTCGGCGGGCAGCGAGATGTCGGGCTTCTCCAGCTCCTCGACGTTGACGTCCTTGAAGGTCATCACCCGGACGTTCTTCACGAACCGCGCCGGGCGGTACATGTCCCACACCCAGGCGTCGTGCATCTCGACCTCGAAGTAGACCTCGCCGTCGGAGTTGCGCACGTGCAGGTCTACCTGGTTGGCCAGGTAGAACCGACGCTCCGTCTCCACCACGTAGGAGAACTGGCGGACAATGTCGCGGTACTCCCGGTAGAGCTGCAGCTCCATCTCGGTCTCGTACTTCTCGAGGTCTTCCGCGCTCATCGCACTCCGCCTTCCATGACCACATCTTCCCCCACCGACGCCGGAGGCTGAGGCTGCTCGCCCAACGCCACGCCGACGGTACCCCCTGGCGGGCAGGAGCGCTCCATCGGCTCGTCCCGCCTCGCCTCCGCCGGCCGACGCGACCGGGGCGGGGCGCCGTCGCGACCGGACACCGTCGCCACGTTGACGTACGAGAACCGGTGCTCCCGGCACGGCCCCCGGTCGCGCAGCGCCGCGGTGTGTTCCGCGGTGATGTAACCCTTGTGCTCGGCGAACCCGTAGCCCGGGAACGCCCCGTCCAGCTCGACCATGATCCGGTCCCGGGTGACCTTGGCTAGCACGCTCGCCGCCGCCACGCAGGCGGCCACCCGGTCGCCCTTCCACACCGCCAGCCCCGGCACGTCGAGGCCGTCCACTCCGAAGCCGTCGGTCAGCACGTAGTCGGGGCGGGTCGTCAGCGACGCCAGGGCGCGACGCATCGCGGCCAGGTTGCACACGTGCAGGCCCCGCTCGTCGACCTCCTCGGCCGGAATGACCACCACGGCGTACGCCAGCGCGCGGGCCACGACCTCGTCGTGGATCCGCTCCCGGCTGGCGGGGGTGAGCAGCTTGGAGTCGGCCAGCCCGTCGATCTCGCCGCGGCGCCCCTCGGGCAGGATCGCGGCGGCGGCGACCAGCGGCCCGGCGCAGGCGCCGCGACCCGCCTCGTCGGCGCCGGCGACGTGCCGGAAGCCGCGCCGCTGCAACGCGCGCTCCAGTGCGTAGAGCCCGCCCTCGCGGCGCACGACCGTGCGCGGCGGCGTCAGCACGGCGCGCCCTCCCCGGCCGTCGGCGTCGCCGAGGCGGCCAGCGCCCGGGCCAGCACCGCCGGCAGATCCGGCGGGTAGTAGCGCTCCCCGCTGGCGGCCAGCTCGTCCGGCTGCCACCACCGGTGGGCGGCGACGCTGGCCCGCTCGATTGCGTTGAAGCCCGCGGTGTCGACCTCGTGACTCGTCACCCGCACCAGGAAGAACTCCTGTTCCTGCCGGTACCACACGCCGTCGAAGGGGAACTCCGTCACGTCGCGGTGCACGGGCGCGCCGAACGCCGGGGCCGGCAGCCGCAGCCCGGTCTCCTCGGCCAGCTCCCGCGCGGCGCACTCGGGGTAGGTCTCCCCCGGGTCCAGGCCGCCGCCGGGGGTGAACCACCAGCGGCCGTGCTCGGGGCGGGCCGGGTCGGAGCCGCTGAAGAGCAGCACCCGACCCGCCGCGTCGACGAGCAGGACGCGCGCCGCACGCCGGGGGGTGTAGACGGTCACCGCACCAGCCTGCCAGACGCCGCCGACAACGCACACGCCCGGCGACCCCTACGGCTCGGGGATGGCCTCGTACTGCTCGGGGACGCTCAGCCAGGTGGCCCGGCCGACGGGCCAGAAGACGGTGAAGGCCCGCCCCACGACGTCGCCCTCGGGGATGGTGGCGACGGTGATGTCCTGACCGGACTGCTGCCAGTGCTCCAGCGAGTCGCCCGACGCCTCGCGGTGGTCGCCCATCACCCAGAGCCGGCCCTTCGGGACGGTGATGTCGAACTCCTCGGCGGTCTTGTCCCCCGGGAAGATGTAGGGCTCCTCCAGCGACTTGCCGTTGATCACCAGCCGCTCCTGCGCGTCGCAGCAGACCACGTGGTCGCCGCCCACGCCGATGACGCGCTTGATGAAGTCCTCGCCGTCGGGGTTGGCGCTCCACTCCAGGGGGGCCTTGAAGACGATCACCTCGCCCCGGTGCGGGGACCGGAAGTCGTAGACCAGCTTGTTGACCAGCACCCGATCGTCGATCTGGAGGGTGTTCTCCATCGACGGGGAGGGAATGAAGAAGGTCTGCAGCACGAAGGCGCGCACCAGCACCGCGACCAGGATCGCCACACCCAGGAGGATGGGCAGCTCCTTCCAGAAGGAGCTGCGCGGCTTGTCGGTCTGCTCGTCAATCACGGCAAGAGCCTACGTTGCCCGGCCGGACGCCACCGTCCGGAACGCGCGAGAACGGCGAGCACGGCAGCGATCGGGACGAACAGCACCGGATCGCCCTCCGGCGTGGAGCGGACCGGGGGCGGAGCGCCGGTGGAGGCGGCCGGCGGGCCGGCGACGTCGTCGAAGGTCGCGGGCACCGACAGGGTGCTCCAGCGCGACGACGGCCAGACCACCGTGAACGCCCGGCCCACCACGTTCTCGATCGGCACCGACCCCTGGCAGCGGGCGTCCTGGGAGACCATGCGGTGGTCGCCCATGACGAAGATCTGCCTGGGCGGGACCACGACCTCCTCGAAGCGCCGGGACCGGCATTCGCGGGCGTTGGGCGGGATGTCGAGCGGCGAGTCCCGCAGGACGTACGACGACTCGTCGAGCGGCGTGCCGTTGACCAGCACCCGCCCCTCGGCGTCGCAGCACTTCACCCGGTCGCCGGGCAGGCCGATGACCCGCTTGATGAAGTCCTTCTCGCCGGGGCGGCTGACGCCGACGAGGTCGCCGATGGTCCGGCTGAGCTTGCCCGCGAACCCGGGCTCCGGTCCCTCGTCGACCTGCGAGGCCCACCGGTCGGTGCCCCGGAAGACGACGACCTCGCCCCGCACCGGGTCGCGCACGTCGTAGACGACCTTGTTGACCAGGACCCGGTCGCCGACGAGGAGGGTGTCCTCCATCGAGCCGGAGGGGATGAAGAACGCCTGGAGCAGGAAGGTGCGGATCAGCACCGCGAGACAGAACGCGACGACGAGCAGCAGTGGCAGCTCCTGCCAGAGGGGCATCTGACGGCGGGGCCGGCGGGCCCGACGGCGCCACGGGTCGACGGCGCCGTCCTCGTCAAGCGTCTGTACCACGCCACTCTCCGGTCAGCAGAAATGACACTACCGCCCGGGAACCCCGTCGGGGCTCCCCGGGCGGTAGTGGCCGTCGCTCCGCCGTGGAGGCGGGACGTCGCCCGGCTGCGCCCGTAGCGACCAGGGTAGTGCGCTCCGGTCGGTACGACATACGCGCAGCTCGGGCGGCGTGGCGAGCGCGAGGTCAGCTGGGCTGCTTCTCGCGCTTCTCCTTGATCTTGGCCTTCTTGCCCCGCAGCTCGCGCAGGTAGTAGAGCTTGGCGCGGCGGACGTCACCGCGGGTCACGACCTCGATCCGGTCGATCGCCGGGCTGTTGATCGGGTAGGTGCGCTCGACACCGACACCGAAGCTGATCTTGCGCACCGAGAAGGTCTCGCGCAGACCGTCACCCTGGCGGCGGATGACGACGCCCTGGAAGATCTGGACACGGGACCGGTTGCCCTCGACGACCCGGGCGTGCACCTTGACGGTGTCACCGGCACGGAAGTCGGGGAGGTCGGTGCGCTTCGACTGGGCGTCAAGGGCGTCCAGGATGTTCATCGCTGCGTCCTCGTGAGGCTCACGGCGCACCGTCAATCGGTGCGCGGGTGGGTGATTCTGATCCCCGGGTGGCGGTCGGTGACCCGACCCCGGTCGGGGATCCTCGCAGCCGTCCGCGGCGCGGCCGGTTGCGGCAACCCCTCTACTTTGCCACATCCCCCGACGGCACCTGAAATCCGGCCCGGTCCAGCGCGGCGACGTCCCGTTTGTCCAGGCGGTCCGGGTGCAGCGCGGCGAGCATGTCGGGACGGCGCGTCGCGGTGCGGGTCAGCGCCTCGTCCCGCCGCCAGCGGGCGATCCTGCCGTGGTCGCCGGAGCGGAGCACCTCCGGCACCTCCAGCCCGCGCCAGGTCGCCGGCTTCGTGTACATGGGGGCCTCCAGCAGCCCGTGGGCGTGCGACTCCTCGGCCAGCGAGCCCGCGTTGCCGAGCACGCCGGGCAGCAGCCGGGTGACCGCCTCCAGGATCACCAGCACGGCCACCTCCCCGCCGAAGAGGACGTAGTCGCCCAGCGAGACCTCGGTCACCGGCATCCGGGTGGCGGCGTGGTCGAGCACCCGCTGGTCGATGCCCTCGTACCGGCCGCAGGCGAAGAGCAGGTGCGGCTCGGCGGCCAGCTCGTGCGCCGTGGCCTGGGTGAAGGGGGCGCCGGTCGGGGCCGGCACCACCAGCCGGGGCGGGGTCACCTCCGCCGGGGCGAGGGCGTCGAGCGCCTCGCCCCACGGCTCCGGCCGCATCACCATGCCGGGACCGCCGCCGTAGGGCGTGTCGTCGACCGTGCGGTGCACGTCGTGGGTCCAGATCCGCAGGTCGTGTACGGCCAGCCGCAACGTGCCGTTCGCCCGCGCCCTGCCGATCAGCGACAGGTCCAGCGGGGCGAAGTACTCCGGGAAGATCGACACGATGTCGACGCGCATGCGGGGCTGCTCCAGCGGTTCTACAGATCGAGCAGACCGGCCGGCGGGTCGACGACGACGCGACCGCCGGCGAGGTCTACCTCGGGGACGATCGCCTTGACGAACGGGATGAGCGCGGTGCCGCCCTCGGCACGGCGCAGCACCAGCAGGTCGGAGGCGGGGGCGTGGTCGATCCGGGCCACCTCGCCCAGCCGGTCGCCGTCGGGGGTGACCACGGCCAGCCCGACGAGCTGGTGGTCGTGGAACTCCTCCGGGTCCTCGGGCGGGGCGACGCCAGCGCTGTCGACCCCGAGCAGGGTGCCACGCAGCGCCTCGGCGACGTCCCGGTCTGCGACGCCCTCGAACGCGACCAGCATCCGCCCCTGGTGCCAGCGGGCGGACTCCACGACCAGTTCGGCGGGCACCCGGAAGGGCTGGCCCTGCTCGGGCGCGGCCGGCGGCGGCGGGACCGCCCCGGGCTCGGTGCGCGGCGCCCGGTCGCCGGACGCGGAGCGGGGCGGCGCCCCGGGCACGGTGTTCAGCACCATGCCCGGGGCGAACCGCGCTTCGGGCTCGTCGGTCCGCACCTCCACGGTGACCTCACCGCGGATGCCGTGCGGCTTGCCGATCCTGCCGACGATGAGCAGCATCAGTACGAGTCGACGATGTCGACGCGTACGCCGCGCCCGCCGATGGAGCCGATCACCTGGCGCAGCGCCTTGGCGGTCCGGCCGGACCGCCCGATCACCGTGCCGAGGTCCTCCGGGTGCACGCGGACTTCCAGCCGCTTGCCCCGGCGGGAGTCGACCATCCGGACGCGTACGTCATCGGGGTGGTCGACGATGCCCTTGACCAGGTGCTCCAACGCCGGACGCAGAGGCATGTCAGGCCTGCTCACCGGCGTCGGCAGCGGCGGCCGGGGCCTCGGCCGGAGCCTCGGTCTTCGGCGCCTCGGCCGGAGCCTCGGTCTTGGCGGCCTTCTTGGCCGGCTTGGCCGGGGTCTCGGCCAGCCCGGCGGCGGCCTTCGCCTCGGCCTCGTACGCCGCGGTGCGGTCGACCCGCTCCGGGGCGACCTTCAGCGGCGGCGGGGCCGGCAGGCCCTTGAACTTCTGCCAGTCACCGGTCAGCTCCAGCAGCCGCTGCACCGCCTCGCTCGGCTGGGCGCCGACGGACAGCCAGTACTGGACCCGCTCCGACTTGACCTCGATGACCGAAGGGTCTTCCTTCGGCTGGTAGACCCCGACGAACTCGATCGCCCGGCCGTCGCGCTTGGTGCGCGAGTCGGCGATGACGATGCGGTACTGCGGGTTGCGGATCTTGCCCATCCGCAGGAGCCGGATCTTTACGGCCACAGTTGTTTCGCTCCTGTTGCGATCTCACCTGCCCGAACGGGCGGTGCACGGGTGAGTGTCGACCGGCACAGTGGGGTTGGGCCGGAGACTGCTCGGTGGACTGGCGACGTGCCCGGGTTAGAGGGCGCCGGACACACGCCGGATACCAGCCAGCCATTCTGCCAGATCGGGCCCGGATCTCTCACACCGGACCGCCCCGGGTCACCCGCCGGGCGGCGGAAGTGACCGAAAGCACACCGGCGGAGGCTGGTCCGGCTTCTCGCGCGGCGGGGTCAGCGCGCCGGGGGGCGGTCCCAGCCGGGCGGCAACTCGTCGGGGGTGACCCAGTCGGGCGGCGGGGTGAAGTCGCACCAGGTGCCGTCGAACGGGAACTCCCCCGCCTCGGCGAGCGCGATCACCCGCTTCCCCTCGGCCCGGACCGCGTCCGGGTCGGCCACCCAGTAGTGCTCGGGGAAGGCCAGCCGCTCGACGAACTCCTCCTCGTCCTTCCACTCCCAGCGCAGGTCCGGGCGGACGACCACGTCGAGGTCCTGGTCCACCATGTCGACGCCGGCGAGCGCGCCGTCGTCCCAGCGCACCCCGTGCTCCTCCAGGTTGACGTACCAGTTGGCGAAGCGGTCGTGCGCGTCGCGGAACCACCACACCGAGTGGGCGGCCCCGGCGGGCAGGAACTTGAGCACGGACGGGCCGTTCCACCGGCCGGGGGCCAGGCGGTACGACGAGGAGATCCACTCGGTGAACGGCACCGCCCGCATGCCCAGCCCGGCAGCGGTGACCTCGCTCGCGACCGGGGAGTTGCGGGCCACCCAGAGCAGCAGGCCCCGGTCGTCGTCGCTGACCACCCGCGCGGTGCGCACCCAGCCGATCCGGCCCCGGCGTACGTTGCGGTGCACGATCAGTCGCCCAGGTTCGAATCTCACGCCCCGACCCTACCGACGCCGCCCGGTGCACCTGCCGCCGCCGCGCGCCCCGGATGCGCGCAAGGGCCCCCTCCACCGCCTGGGGCGGCAGGAGGGGACCCTTCCCGGAGCGGGTTCAGTAGGCGCGGGCCAGAATGGCGACCAGGTCGGGCTCGTCCTCGGAGTCGGGCACCGAGCCGTCGGCGCGCAGCAGGCAGCGCACGGTGACGCCCTGGCCGTTCGCCTCCGCCTCGCCCTGGACGCCGACCGCCGACCACGGCACCATGGCCCAGCCGGTGGCCGCCGCCTCGATCGCCTCGGCGAGGGTCGACACCTCGACCGTGCGGGACTTCCGGTGGGCCAGCGCCTGGTCGTGCAGGGCCCGCTGGTCGGCGTCGAGGGCGGCCAGCACGGCGGTCACCACGTCGGCCACCGGCGTCGGGGACTTCGAGCCGTCCGTACGGCGCACCACGACCGCGTTGCCGGCGGCCAGGTCGCGGGGGCCGACCTCGACGCGTACCGGATAGCCCCGCAGCTCGGCGTCGACGGCCCGGCGGCCGAACGGGGTGTCCGTGCGGTCGTCGAGCGCGACCCGGACCCCGGCGTCGCGCAGCGCGTCGCAGAGCTTCTTCGCCGCCTCGCCGACGCCCTCGCCGTCCTTGACCACCATGACGTACGCCTGCACCGGCGCCAGCCTCGGCGGCACGCGCAGGCCGTTGTCGTCGCCGTGGCACATGATCAGGCCGCCGAGCATCCGGGTCGAGGTGCCCCAGGAGGTCGTCCAGGCGTGCTCCCGGCCGCCCTCGGCCGACGAGTAGCTGATGTCGAAGGCCTTGGCGAAGTTCTGCCCCAGCTCGTGGCTGGTGCCGAGCTGGAGGGCCTTGCCGTCACCCATCATGCCTTCGCAGGTGTAGGTGGCGGTGGCCCCGGCGAAGCGCTCGCGGGCCGTCTTCAGGCCCACGACCACCGGGATGCCGAGCACGTTGACCATCAGGTCCTCGTACGCCTCGTGCAGGATCCGGCGGGCGTAGGCGCGGGCGTCGTCGCGGGTGGCGTGCGCCGTGTGCCCCTCCTGCCAGAGGAACTCGCTGGTGCGCAGGAAGATGCGGGGGCGCAGCTCCCAGCGGACCACGTTGGCCCACTGGTTGAGCAGCAGGGGCAGGTCCCGGTACGAGTCGATCCACTTGGCCATGAACTCGCCGATGACGGTCTCGCTGGTGGGGCGCACCACCACCGGCTCGGCGAGCTGCTTGCCACCGCCGTGCGTCACCACCGCGAGCTCCGGCGAGAAGCCCTCGACGTGCTCCGCCTCGCGCTTGAGGTAGCTCTCCGGGATGAAGAGCGGGAAGTACGCGTTCTCCGCGCCCGCCGCCTTGATCCGGGCGTCCATCTCGGCCTGCATCCGTTCCCAGATGGCGTAGCCGGCCGGTCGGATGACCATGGTCCCCCGGACCGGGCCGTTGTCGGCCAGCTTCGCCTTGGCGATCAGGTCCTGGTACCAGCGGGGAAAGTCCTCCGCACGGGGAGTGAGCACGCGTGCCATGACCGCACATCCTATGCGTCGGCCGAAGGGACGACGCCATCGGGCGCGACGTCGCCGGTGTCCGCCGTGCCGGCCGGTGCGGCGGGCCGTAGGATGCGACCACCATGGGTGAGGTGAGGGACGGCACCCGTTCACGGGAGGCGATCGTCGAGGCCGCCCGGGCGTTGACCATCGCGACCGGCTGGGACGGCGTCCGGATGGGCGCTGTCGCGCGCGCGGCGGGGGTCAGCCGGCAGACGGTCTACAACGAGTTCGGCACCAAGGCGGGGCTGGCCGAGGCGCTCGCCCGGCGCGAGGTCGACCGGTTCGTCGGCGACGTGCGCGCCCTCCTGCACGCGCACGGCGACGACGTCCGGGCCGCCGCGCACGCCACCATCTCGCACACCCTCAACCAGGCCGTCGGCGATCCGTTGATCAAGGCCGTCCTGACCAGTTCCCGGGGCGGCTCGGACGATCTGCTGCCCTACCTCACCACCCGCTCGGAGCTGGTGCTGACCGAGGCCACCGAGGTACTGCTCGAGTGGGCCGACGGCGTGCTGCCGGGCGCCGACCGGGCCGCGGTCGCCTTCGCGACGGACTCGGTCGTCCGGTTGGTGATCAGCCACATCGTCCTGCCCGGCGCCCCCGTCGCACAGACCGCCGCCGCCCTCGCCGACCTGGCGGTGTACCTGCTCCTGCACGCGGTCACCCAGGGCACCCACTCCGACTGACCGGGCGTCGCCCGGGCGGCAGCGCCGCAGGTGGCCGAGCGACACACCGGCGGAGGCGTCGCACCGGACGGCAGCGTCGCACCGGCCGGGAGCCACCGGGCCCGACCGGGGGTGCCCCGCCTGCGGCCCGGGGCGCGGGGGTCAGCGGACGACGCGACCGCGCAGCACGATGCGGGCGGGGCTGCGCACCGCGCGCAGGTCGGCGCGCGGGTCCTCGGGATAGACGACGAGGTCCGCCAAACCGCCCTCGACCAGTCCGGGGAAGCCGAGCCACTCGCGCGCCCGCCAGGACGCGGCGGCGAGCACGTCGGTGGTGGACATGCCGGCCTGCTCGTGCAGCAGCAGCATCTCCTCCGCCGCGAGGCCGTGGTCGATGCCGCCGCCCGCGTCCGTGCCCACGTAGATCGGCACCCCGGCCTCGTACGCCGAACGCACCACCTCGGGGAAACGGTCGCGCAGGGCGAGCATGTGGTCGGCGTAACCGGGGAACTTGGCGCGCGCCTGCTCGGCGATGCCGCCGAAGGTCCGAATGTTGATCATCGTGGGGACGAGGGCGGTGCCCCGCCGGGCCATCTCGTCGACCAGGTCCAGGCTGAGGCCCGTGCCGTGCTCCACCGAGTCCACCCCGGCGCGCACCATGATCTCGACGGCCGACTCGGAGAAGGTGTGCACGGCGGCGCGCACCCCGGCGGCGTGCGCGGCCCGGACGGCGGCGGTCATGGTGTCGGCGTCCCAGGCCGGGGCGAGGTCGCCGACACCCCGGTCGATCCAGTCGCCGACCAGCTTCACCCAGCCGTTGCCGGCGCGCGCCTGCGCGGCCACCGTGGCGGCCACCTCCGCCGCGCCGACCTCGACGCCGATGTCGCGCAGGTAGCGCTTCGGCGGCGCGACGTGCCGGCCGGCGCGGGCCAGCCGCGGCAGGTCGGGCTCGTCGTCGAGCTCCGGGTACGGGTACGGCGAGCCGGCGTCGCGGATCGCGAGGACCCCGGCGTCCCGGTCGACTCGGGCCAGCTCGCGGGCCTGGTCGAGCGAGGTGATCGGGGCGCCGCCCCGGGCGATGCCGATGTGGCAGTGCGCGTCGATCAGGCCGGGCAGCACGAAGCCGCCGTCGGCGATGGTCTCCGCCCCGGGGACCGGGGTGAAGGTCACCCGGTCCCCGACCAGCCACAGGTCACGGACCTCGTCGTCGGGCAGCACCACGCCGCGTACGTGCCAGGCCATGCGTCCTCCGTCTGCGCGCGAAAGGGCGGTCCGCCCGCCATTCTTCCCCGTCGGCGCGGGCCGGAGCCGGCCGGGGCGGCGCGCCGCGACTGCGGTGCGTAGCCTGGCGAACACCGGGCGGCACGAACGGTCGATTGACAGATTTCTTTATTTACGCATGTCTTGATGAAGGGAATCTCCATCGCCAGGATGCTCCGCAAGCGCCCGCGCAGCGGGCGCGCACAGGTGTCGCCTCACCCCAAAGGAGCGTCGGGACGTGTCACCACGACGATGGCGAATGGCAGTGGTCGGCCTGGCGGTCGGCCTCACCCTCCCGATCGGCGCCGGCGCTCCGGCCGCCGCCGCACCGGACCCCGCCCAGGCAGAGGCCAGGGCGGTGGCCGCGAAGGTCGACAAGAAGGTCACCAACCGGCTCGCCGGCCAGGGCAAGGCCAGCTACTGGGTCTTCCTGGACAGCAAGGCCGACCTGTCCGGCGCGGCCAGGCTGCGCGGCAAGACGGAGAAGGCCGCGCACGTCCACCGCACCAAGACCGCCCACGCCGAGCGCAGCCAGGCGGGCCTGCGCGCCATGCTGACCCGCAAGGGCGCGGAGTTCACCCCCTTCTGGCTGGTCAACGCCATCAAGGTGACCGGCGACGCCGACCTGCTCGGCGACCTCGCCGTACGCTCCGACGTCTCCGAGATCCTCGCCGACGACCCGGTCGAGATCCCGAAGCCGCTGCCCGGCGAGACCCTCCCCACCACCAACGCCACCGAGTGGAACATCGACCGGATCAACGCGCCGCGGGTCTGGAACGAGCTGGGCGTACGCGGTGAGGGCATCGTGGTCGCCAACATCGACAGCGGCGTCGACGTCACCCACCCCGCCGTGGCCGCCAGCTACCGGGGCCGCAACGGCGACGGCACCCTCGACCACAACTACAACTGGTTCGACCCGGCCCAGATCTGCCCCACCGCCGCGCCGTGCGACAACAACGACCACGGCACGCACACCATGGGCACGATGGTCGGCGCGGACGGCGCGAACGTCGTCGGCGTGGCCCCGGGCGCGCGCTGGATCGCCGCCAAGGGCTGCGAGACCAGCGGCTGCTCGCGGGCGTCGCTGCTCGCCTCCGGCCAGTGGATCGTGGCCCCCACCGACCTGGACGGCGCGAACCCGCGCCCCGACCTCGCCCCGGACGTGGTCAACAACTCCTGGGGCTCCAACGCCTACGACCCGTGGTACACGGAGATCGTCTCGTCGTGGGTGGCCGCCGGCATCTTCCCGGCCTTCTCCAACGGCAACAGCGGCCCGAGCTGCAACACCTCCGGCAGCCCCGGGTCGTACACGATCAGCTACAGCTCCGGCGCGTTCGACGTGAACAACGCGATCGCCAGCTTCTCCAGCCGGGGCACCGGCGAGAACGGCGACATCAAGCCGAACATCGCCGCGCCGGGCGCCAACGTCCGCTCCTCGGTCCCGGGCGGCTACGCGGCGTTCAGCGGCACGTCGATGGCCTCCCCGCACACCGCGGCGACGGTGGCGCTGATGTGGTCGGCCTCGCCGGCCATCCAGGGTGACGTCGCCGAGACCAAGCGCATCCTCGACGACACCGCGGTCGACGTCAACGCGCTCACCTGCGGCGGCACCGTCGACGACAACAACGTCTTCGGCGAGGGGCGGCTCGACGCGTACGCGGCGGTCGACGCCACCCCCCGGGGCGCCCTCGGCGCGCTGGGCGGTCAGGTCACCTCCGGCGGCGCCCCGCTGGCCGGGGCGGACGTGCGGGTCAGCGGCCCGATGACGCGCGCCACCACCACCGCCGCCGACGGCTCGTACGGGCTCGACCGGCTGATGGTCGGCAGCTACACCGTCTCGGTGAGCAAGTTCGGCTACGTCACGGCGACCGCCTCGGTGACGGTCACCGAGAACCAGACGGTCGAGGCGGACGTCGTCGTCGCGCGGGCCCCGTCGGCCACGCTGAGCGGCACGGTGCGCACCTCGACCGGCCCGGCCGGCGGCGCCACCGTCACCGTCCTGGGCACCCCGCTCGCCGTCACCGCCGACGCCCAGGGCCACTACTCCGTGACGGTGCCGCACGGCACGTACGACGTCCGCTTCGGGCACGCGTACCGCTGCTCGGACGTGGTGACCAGGCCGGCCCAGGTCGGCGCGGACACCGTCCTCGACGTCACCCTGCCCGACCGGGTCGACGCCTTCGGGTACGCCTGCGGCCCCGCCGGCGGCTCCTTCGTCGCCGGCACGGAGCTGCTGGCGCTGACCGGTGACGACCGCAGCGTGCCCGTCACGCTGCCCTTCCGGGTCCCGCTCTACGGCCGGTCCTACCGGCAGGCGTGGGTGAGCACCAACGGCGTGCTCGGCTTCGACGTCGCGTCGACCAGCCGCCTGAACACCGCCCTGCCCAACACCACCAACCCCGACCTGGCGCTCTTCCCGTTCTGGGACGACCTCTACGTGGAGGCCGACTCGGGCGTCTACACCGCCGTGACCGGCGCCAAGCCGCACCGCACCTTCGTCGTGGAGTGGCGCAACGTGTCGATCTTCGCCGACCGGTCGATGCGACTGACCTTCAGCGCCGCCATCGGCGAGGACGGCTCGATCACCTACCGGTACGCCGACGTCGACGGCACCGGCGCGGAGACCGGCACCGGCGCGACGATCGGCCTGGAGAACGCCGACGGCAGCGTCGGCTTCGAGTACTCGTACAACGCCCAGGCGGTCGCCGACGGCACGGCGATCGCGTTCCGCAGCACCCGCACCGGGGTGCTCTCCGGCGTGGTCACCGACGCCAACGACGGGCGGCCGGTCGCCGGGGCCACCGTGAGCGCCCGGGTGGGCGACGCGACGGCCACGGAGACCACCGAGGCCGACGGCACGTACCTGATCCAGGCACCGGCCGGCGCGGTCGGGTTCGCCATCGACAAGGAGCACTACGAGGCGGCGTCGGGCGCGGTGGCGTTGCCGGCCGGCGGGGCCGAGGTCCGGTCGGCGGCGCTGCGCACCGCGCGGGTCGGCACCCCGACGGGCGAGCTGACCGTCGTCGCCCCCACCGACCAGACCCGGGGCGGGCAGCTCACCCTGAGCAACACGGGGGCGCTCGGCACCGACGTCACGGTCACCGAACTGAACGAGGACGGCGCGCCGCAGGACGTCGGCTGGCTCGGCCTGAGCGGCGCCACCGGCACCCTGGCCAGCGGCGGCCGGCACACCGTCGGCGTGGCTACCAGCACCGCCGGCCTGGCCCCCGGCAGCCACCACCGGGCCAAGCTGCGGATCGCCTCGGCCAGCGGTCGGCAGCCCGTCCTCGTCGTCCCGGTCACCCTGGTGGTGCCGCGCCACGCCGTCGCGATCAACGCCGGCGCGACGTCGCCCCGGGCCGACGTCGAGGGCCAGACCTGGTCGCCGGACCGGGCCTGGACCGCCGGCGGCGCCGGCTACCTCGGCACCTCCAGCCGACGGACGACCAGCACCCCGATCACCGGCACCAACGATCCGGCCCGCTTCGCGGACCAGCGGGAGGGGATGTACGAGTACCGCGTCGACGGTCTCGCGGACGGCCACTACACGGTGGAGCTGGACTTCGCCGAGGTGAAGCGGCAGTACCCGGACAAGCGGGTCTTCGACGTGCTGCTCGAGGGCCAGGAGGTGCTGCCGTCGCTGGACGTGGCCGGTGAGGTGGGCAGCTACGCCGCACTGAACCGGACCTACACGGTGCGGGTGACGGACGGCCAGCTCAACGTACGGTTCGTGACGCACAAGGGCTACGGGTTGCCGATCGTGAACGCGCTGCGGGTCACCGACCGGCCGGACCTGCCGTCCTGACCGGTCGCACGAGAAGCGGGGGCCGGCCGGTGACGGCCGGGCCCCGCCCGTGTGGACCCGTCGGCGGTGTCAGTCCCCGCCGCCCGCGAGCAGCCCGGCCCGCCGCGTCGTCAGCGCGGGCAGGTCGACGGAGACCTTCCACGGCCGCTCGGTGACGAAGAGGTCCTCGGCGTGCGTCACCACCTCGTACTCGCCGGTGGGGCCGAGCGTGTACTCCGTCAGGGTCATCCGCTCGTGCAGCGGGTCGACCACCCAGTACGTCCGCACCCCGGCGTGCGCGTAGACCTTCGCCTTGTCGTAGAGGTCGCGGAACGTGGAGGTCGGCGAGAGGACCTCGACGGCCAGCAGGGCGTCCTGGACGGGCACGGGCGACCGGTCGGCGTGCTCGCGACGGATGGCGACCACGTCGGGACGCGGCTCGTTGCGGCGGTCGATGCGCATCGACAGGTCGATGCTGACCAGGTACTCGGCGGGGCAGTTGACCTCGAGAGCGAGCAGCAGTCGCACGCAGAGGTCCTGATGCACGGCGGTGGGGGACGGCACGATCAACCTTCCGTCGACCAATTCGTACGGAAGGTCCTTCGGCAGGTCACCGAGGTCGTCAACCGTCCACTCCGACCGCTCGGGCAGGATGGGTGCCACGGTCATGACTCCTCCTTCCAGGGGCGACATCACCCTAGGCAAGGATCACGTCACCCACTGCCAACGACACGCCTCAGCGGGGCCGGCCGTCGCCGCCCTTGCCGAGCTTGTTGAAGTCGATCTTCGGCAGCTTGAAGCCCGGCGGCAGGCCCTGGCCGGCGGCCAGGTCGTTCGGGTCCATGCCCGGCGGGAGCTGCGGCATGCCGCCCGGGAAACCGCCCGGCATCCCGGCGCCCGCCCCGGCGCGCGGCCGGTTGCCGCCCTTGGTGCCCTTGCGCTTGTTCTTCGGCGACTTGGTCGCCTTGCGCCGGCCGCCGCCGGGCAGGCCCATCATGCCGCCCATCTGCTTCATCATCTTCTGCGCGTCGGCGAAGCGGTTGAGCAGCTGGTTGACGTCCATCACGGCGACCCCGGAGCCGTTGGCGATGCGGGCCCGGCGGGAGCCGTTGATGATCTTCGGGTTGCTGCGCTCGGCGGGGGTCATCGACCGGATGATCGCGGTGACCCGGTCGAAGTGCTTGTCGTCCAGCTCGGCGAGCTGGTCCTTCATCTGCCCCATGCCCGGCATCATGGCCAGCACGTTGGCGATCGGGCCCATCCGCCGGACCGCGATGAGCTGGTCGAGGAAGTCCTCCAGGGTGAACTGCTCGCCGCCCATCAGCTTGGCGGTCATCTTCTCCTTCTGATCGGTGTCGAAGGCCTGCTCGGCCTGCTCGATCAGAGTGAGGACGTCGCCCATGCCGAGGATCCGGCTGGCCATCCGGTCGGGGTGGAAGACGTCGAAGTCCTCCAGCTTCTCGCCGGTGGAGGCGAAGAGGATCGGCTGCCCGGTGACCTCCCGCACCGACAGCGCGGCGCCACCGCGGGCGTCGCCGTCGAGCTTGGAGAGGACCACGCCGGTGATGCCCACGCCGTCGCGGAACGCCTCGGCGGTGCGCACCGCGTCCTGGCCGACCATGGCGTCGATGACGAAGATGACCTCGTCGGGGTCGACCGCGTCGCGGATGTCGGCGGCCTGCTGCATCATCTCGGCGTCGATGCCGAGCCGGCCGGCGGTGTCGACGATGACGATGTCCCGGGCGGCCCGCTTCGCGTGCTCGATCGAGGCCCGGGCCACCTGCACGGGGTCGCCGGTGCCGTTGCCGGGCTCGGGGGCGTACACCTCGACGCCGGCGCGACCACCGAGCACCTGGAGCTGCCCGACGGCGTTGGGGCGCTGGAGGTCGGCGGCGACCAGCAGCGGCTGGTGGCCCTGGGCCTTGAGCCAGCGGGCCAGCTTGCCGGCGAGCGTGGTCTTACCGGAACCCTGGAGGCCGGCCAGCATGATCACCGTCGGCGGCTGCTTGGCGAACTGGAGTCGCCGCCCCTCGCCGCCGAGGACGGTGATCAGCTCCTCGTTGACGATCTTGATGATCTGCTGCGCCGGGTTGAGCGCCTGGGAGACCTCGGCGCCGCGCGAGCGCTCCTTGACGTTGGCGATGAAGCCCTTGACCACCGGCAGCGCGACGTCCGCCTCCAGCAGCGCGAGGCGGATCTCGCGCGCGGTGGCGTCGATGTCGGCGTCGGTGAGCCGACCCTTGCCGCGGAGCTTGGTGAAGATCCCGGACAGGCGGTCACTCAAGGTGTCAAACACGCGAACATCCCGTTTGTCAGTGTTCCGGCGGGCAGATCGACGGCCGGGCGAGGTGTCCGGCCACCGCTAGGGTAGCCGGCCGGCCGCACCGCCGCTCCGGGCCGGGCACAGCCGGGGCGGCGTCGGCCGGGCGCTCGCTCACACCGCGGCCAGCACCGCGGCCTCCAGCCGGGCCCGGGTCGCCTCGCCCGGCCAGCCGCCGACGAGGTAGAAGGCGTCGACCACGTCCCCGCCGAGGGTGGAGATGCGGGCCGCGCGCACCTGGGCGCCAGCCTCGTCGAGGGCGCAGGTGACCCGGTAGAGCAGGCCCGCCGCGTCGGCGGCGCGCAGCTCCAGCAGCACGGCGTCGGTGGCCGCCTCGCGGTGCCAGACCACCCGCGGCGCGGCACCCCCGGCCCGCGCCGCCAGGGCCCGGCCGCGCAGCCGCTGGGTGACCGAGACGTCGCCGTTCACCGCGCGCCGCAGGTCGGCGCCGAGCGCGATCGGGTCGGGCTCGAGCCCGTACCGGGGCTGCACCCGGCACTCCACCAGGGCCCGGCCGTCGACGGTGGAGGCGTCGGCGGAGAGCACCTCCAGCCGGTGCAGCGCCAGGCAGCCGGCCACCGTCGCGAGCAGGCCGCGCCGGTCCGCGGCGGCCACCGCCACCCGGTCCCCCGTCAGGTGTACGACCGGCAGGGGTCCCGCCAGCAGGGCCGGGTCGGGGTCGGGCGGGGCGGGCAGCGCGCCCGTGTCCAGCGCGGTCCGCACCCGGGCGACCAGCTCGGCGACCAACCGGCCCTTCCAGTCCGACCAGGCGCCCGGCCCGGTGGCGGCGGCGTCGGCGCGGACCAGGGCGTGCAGCAGGTCCAGCGTGCTCGGGTCGCCCACCCGCTCGGCCACGCCGGCGATGGTGACGGGGTCGGCGAGGTCGCGCCGGGTGGCCACGTCGGGCAGGAGCAGGTGCAGCCGGACCACCGTGCCGATCAGCGCCACCTCCGGCCCGGGCAGGCCGATCCGGGCGGCCACCGCCTCGGCCAGCGGCGCCCCGACCGTGCTGTGGTCGCCCGGTAGTCCCTTGCCGATGTCGTGCAGGAGACCGCCGAGCAGCAGCAGGTCGGGGCGGTCCACCTCGCGGCTGTGCCGGCTGGCCTCGTACGCGGTCTGCACGAGGTGCCGGTCGAGGGTGAACCGGTGCACCGGGTGGTGCTGCGGGAGACTGCGCAGCCGGGTCCACTCGGGCAGCCAGCCCTCGATCAGCCCGTACCGGTCGCAGGTCTCCCAGGCCGGCACCAGGCCGGGGCCGGCGCCGAGCAGGGTGATCAGCGCGGCCCGGGCCTCGGCCGGCCACGGCGCCGGCAGCGGCGGGCAGTACGCGGCCAGCCACTCGCAGGTGGCCCGGGCGATCGGCAGCCGGGTGACGGCCGCGGCGGCGGCGACCCGCAGCGACAGGCTCGGGTCGGGCCGGGCCCCGATCGCGGTGCGGGCCAGCACCAGCTCGCCGTCGTGCTCGACGACGTCCCGGGCGACCGGTCGGCGCAGCGGACGCCCGTCGGCGCCCCGGCGGCGGCCCGCACGGAGCCGGTCGGCGGCGCGGAAGGCGTCGTCGAGGGCGTGGCTGACGGTCCGGGCGTCCCCGGCGACCCGGCGCAGCAGCGCGTCGCCGTCGCCGACGAGTTCGACCCGCTGCGACGCCTCGGCCGCGCCGGGCGGGAGCTGCCGGGGCGGCGGGGCGCCGGGCGGGAGCTGTCGAGGCTGGGCCGGGTCGGCCGCGCCCGGCGGGGACTGCCGCAGCCCGAGCAGCGCGGCGACCCCGTCGCGCTCCTGGGCGATGAGCCGGTCGACCCGGCGGCCGACCTGCCGGTGCAGCGCGTCCCGGGTGTCGAGCAGCCGCAGGTGCGCGGCGCGGACGGCGGGGCGCAGCGCGTCGGTGATCCCGGCGGCGGCGACGGCCCGCAGGATGCCCACGTCGCGCAGCCCGCCGGCCGCCTCCTTCAGGTCGCCCTCCAGCAGGAACGCCAGCTCGCCGTGGGCCGCCCAGCGGACGGCGGTGAGCTCGCGCAGCGCCGGGAGCTGCCGCACGGCCGTACGCCGCCAGTGGTCGGCGGCGGTGCGCACGAGCGTCTCCGCGAGCGCGGCGTCCCCGGCGACCAGGCGCGCGTCGAGCAGCCCGAGGGCCACCTTCACGTCGTCCTGGGCGACGGAGAGCGCCTCGGCGACGGTCCGGACGGAGTGGTCCAGCCGCAGGCCGGCGTCCCACACCGGGTACCAGACGGAGGCGGCCAGCTCGTCCACGCCGGGCACCCCGGCGTGCAGCAGGACGAGGTCGAGGTCGCCGTGCGGCGCGCACTGCCGGCGGCCCAGCCCGCCGACGGCGACCAGCGCCACCCCGGGCCGCCGCGGCAGCAGCTCGCGCAACCACCGGTCGTACGCGTCGGCCCGCGCCGCCCGCGCCGCCTCCCCGACGCCGCCGACCTCGTCGACCGGGAGCTGCGCGGCGCCGTTGCCGGTGTGGCCCGGCGCGTCACTCCCGGTCGACGAGGTCATGGCGGTGTCAGAGCGCGTCGAGGCCGCGCTCGCCGGTGCGGACCCGGACGACCTCCTCGACCGCGGTCACCCAGACCTTCCCGTCGCCGATCTTGCCGGTCCGGGCGGCGCCGACGACGGCGTCAACGATCTTGTCGACGTCGATCTCGTCCGTGAGCACCTCGACCCGGATCTTGGGCAGGAACTCGACCGTGTACTCGGCACCCCGGTAGACCTCGGTGTGCCCCTTCTGCCGCCCGTAGCCCTGGACCTCGCTGACGGTCAGCCCGGCCACGCCGAGGGCGTGCAGGGCCTCCTTCACCGCGTCCAGTTGGTACGGCTTGATGACCGCGGTCACCAGCTTCATGTCCAACCCCTCCATCCCAGGAACGTTAACGGGCGACCTTCTCGGCGGCCGGCTCGGTAGGCGCGGTCGGCTCGGCGGGCGCGGCGGGTGCGTCCGCCGGCTCCGTCGCCGGCCTGGCGCCGGTCAGCCCGGCCATGGCGAACGCGCTGCCCCCGCCACTGCCGGCGGCCGGCGACAGGTCGTAGCCGCTCTCGGCGTGCTCGGCGATGTCGATGCCGCCGACCTCGTCCTCGGCCCGCAGGCGGAAGCCGATCGTCTTCTCGATGGCGAAGGCGAGCACCCAGGCCACCGCGAAGGACCAGGCGGTGACGATCAGGCCGGCCAGGGCCTGCCGGCCGAGCTGGGTCGCGCCGCCGCCGTAGAAGAGCCCGTCGGAGGCGCCGATCACGTCGGTGATCGCCCCGTTGACCGAGTTGGTGGCGAAGAGGCCGAGCCAGAGCGAGCCGATCCAGCCGCCGACGAAGTGCACGCCGACCACGTCGAGCGAGTCGTCGTAGCCGAGCTTGTACTTGAGGCTGATCGCCAGCGCGCAGACCGCGCCGGCGACCAGGCCGAGCAGCACCGCCGCCCAGGGCGCGACGAAGCCGCAGGCCGGGGTGATGGCGACCAGGCCGGCGACGGCGCCGGACGAGGCGCCGACCAGAGTCGGCCTCCTGTCCTTGACCCATTCGACGACGATCCAGCCGAGCACCGCGGCGGCCGTGGCGAGCTGCGTGTTGATGAAAGCCAGGCCGGCGACCGAGTCGACGGTGAGCTCGGAACCGGCGTTGAAGCCGAACCAGCCGAACCAGAGCAGCCCGGCGCCGAGCGCGACGAGCGGGATGTTGTGCGGCTTCATGCCCTCCCGGGGCCAACCGAGCCGCTTGCCCAGCACCAGCGCCAGGGCCAGGGCCGCCGCGCCGGCGTTGATGTGCACCGCGGTGCCGCCGGCGAAGTCGAGCGCGTGCAGGTCGGCGCCGATGATGCCGCCGCCCCACACCCAGTGCGCGACCGGGAAGTAGACCAGCGTCGCCCAGCCGAACGCGAACAGCAGCCAGCCGGCGAACTTCGCCCGGTCGGAGACCGCGCCGCTGATCAGCGCGACGGTAATCACGGCGAACATCATCTGGAAGGCCATGAACACGTAGAGCGGGACGCCGATGCCGCTCGGGTTCTCCGCCGTCGCGCCCCAGAGGTCGGTCTCGGCGAGGAAGGTCTTGGTGCCGAGGTAGGCGCCCGGGTCGCCCCAGAGGCCGTTGACATCGCTGCCGAACGCGATGCTGAAACCGTAGAACCACCACAGAACGGAGATGAGCCCGATCGCGGAGAAGCTCATCATCATCATGTTCAGTACACCCTTGGCCCGGTTCAGGCCGCCGTAGAACAGCGCCAGTCCGGGCGTCATGAGCAGCACGAGCGCCGTCGACACCAGCAACCACACGGTGTTGCCGGAATCGATCGTGGGTGCCTCGGGCACGCTGGCCTCCTAAAGGTGAAGTTCCCTCCTTCCCGGCTTCCGGGGCAGCGTCGCCCGTACGCCGGATGCGCGGAAGCCTGCTCGCTCCCTGTTTCCCCCAGCGTCACCCGTCGATTTCCGGACGGTGACGCCTTGTTTCGGACGTGTGAAGAGAACCTCACCGTCGTCGCGGGGCGGCATCCGGCGGTACGGACCGCTCAGCGCAGCGCGTACTCCAGGGCGTTGCGCTCGTAGTCGAGCAGCCGCAGGTCCCGCATCGGCCGGCGCAGGTGCCCCTTGTGCACGATCCGGACGAAGGCGGGCTCACCGGCGGCGGCCATCCGGCGGATGCCCTCCACGTGGTCCACGATCCGCTTGCGGATGGTCCGGATCAGCCGGTGCCGGTCCCGGGGGATCAGCCCGTACGCGTCGGCGAAGAGGCGCAGCCGGCGCGGCCGGTCGGGGTGCTTCCAGCCGAGCGTGATCGAGTCCCGGTCGGAGAAGATCGGCACCCAGGTCCAGGCCGCGTACGCCACGTCGTAGATCCGGGCGCCGGGCGAGGCGAGGTCGAAGTCGATCAGCCCGAGGGTGCCGTCGGGCCGCCAGATGACGTTGTGCGGGGCGGCGTCGTGGTGGCAGATGACCTCGGTGTCCGGCGGCGGCGGGCCGAACGAGCGCCACACCGCCCCGGGCGGCGGGACGAAGCCGTACTGGGCGTCGTGGAACATCCGGAGCATGGTGGCGACGGTCACCAGCGCCTCGTCGGTGACCCAGTGCGGGGCCAGCGGGTACTCCCCGCACTCCCCCTCCAGGTACGACAGGACCTCCCGGTTGCGCTCGTCCATGCCGAGGGCGCGGGGAGCGCCGGTGAACCCGACGTACTCCAGGTGGCGCAGCAGGGCGTGCACGGAGGGCGTCCACGGCCCGGCGTTGCGCCGGACCGTGTCGCCGACGCGGACCACGGTGCTGACGTTCCCGCCGTGCAGCGGGATCTCCTGCGAAGTCACGTACGGTCTCCCGAGGCGCGGCGACGGGTGGCTGGGGTCGCGCCACCCGGCGTAGGCGCGATCGTCGGTCGTCACTGCGAGGTTACGCGTCCCGGGCGAGCGGCTCGGTACCGAGCAGCGCGTCGACGAACTGTGCGGGGTCGAACGGGGCCAGGTCGTCCTTGCCCTCGCCGAGCCCGACCAGCTTGACCGGAATGCCCAGCTTGCGCTGCACGGAGATCACGATGCCGCCCTTGGCGGTGCCGTCGAGCTTGGTGAGCACGACGCCGGTCACGTTGACCACCTCGGTGAAGACGCGGGCCTGCTCCAGCCCGTTCTGCCCGGTGGTGGCGTCGAGGATCAGCAGTGTCTCGTCGATCGGGCCGTGCTTCTCCACCACCCGCTTGACCTTGCCCAGCTCGTCCATCAGGCCGACCTTGTTCTGCAGCCGGCCGGCGGTGTCGATCAGCACGGTGTCCACGCCGGTGTCGATGCCCCGCTTGACGGCGTCGAAGGCCACGCTGGCCGGGTCGGCGGCCTCGGGCCCGCGGACGGTCTCCGCGCCGACCCGCCCGCCCCAGGTCTCGAGCTGGTCCGCGGCGGCGGCCCGGAAGGTGTCCGCGGCGCCGAGCAGCACGCTGCGGCCGTCGGCGACGAGCACCCGGGCGATCTTGCCGCAGGTGGTGGTCTTGCCCGCGCCGTTGACGCCGACGACCAGCAGCACCGCCGGCACGCCCGCCTTGGGCGCGGTCCGCAGCGACCGGTCCAGGGTCGGGTCGAGCGCGTTGACCAGCTCGGCGGCGAGCAGGGCGCGCAGCTCGTTCGCGGAACGGGTGCCGAGGACCCGGGTGCGCTCGCGCAGCCGGTCGACGATCTCCCGGGTGGCGTCGATGCCGACGTCGGCGGTGATCAGGCCGTCCTCGATCTCCTCCCAGGCGTCCTCGTCGAGGTGGTCGCGGCTGAGCAGGCCGAGCAGGCTCTTGCCGAAGACGTTCTGCGAGCGCGACAGCCGCGAGCGCAGCCGGACCAGCCGCCCGGCGGTCGGCTCGGGCACCTCCAGCACCGGGGCCGGGGCCTCCACGACCGGCGGTTCCACCAGGATCCCGGTGGACAGTTCGGCCTCCGGCGCCTCCACCGGCGGGCCGGCCAGGTCCTCCTCGGCCCGGGTCTCGACCTCCGTCTCGGGCAGCGGCGGCTCCGGTCGCCGGCGCAGCCGCGGCACGACCAGCCCGATGCCGCCAAGGATCAGCACGCCGAGCAGGGCGAGCGCGATGAGGAGGTATTCGGTCATGCCGGAATCCTGTCAGATGCCGGCGAAGCTGTCCCAGCCACCGCTCCCGACCGCGCCCGCGAGAGCCGACGGTAGGCTCGGTCACAGCCAGCAGTGGTGCGACCGCCGGCCGGGTAGTAAAGATGAAGTCCGCTCATCTGGAGGTCGACCATGCCCGCGGCACACCTGCTCATCGGCCCGTTGCTACGCAGGGTGGTCGGCACGCGGGCCACCATCTGGGTCGAGACCAGCGCGCCCGCCGTGGTCACCGTCCGCACCGCCGACGGCGCCGGCGGCACCGCCCCCACCTTCTCGGCGTACGACCACCACTACGCCCTCGTCGTGGTGGAGGGGCTCACCCCGGACAGCGCCACCAGCTACGAGGTGCTGATCGACGACGAGGTCGCCTGGCCGGTGCCGAAGAGCAAGTTCCCGCCCAGCGTGATCCGCACCCGGGCGGCCGACGACCTCGACCAGCCGGTCCGGTTGGTCTTCGGCTCCTGCCGGGAGACCACCCAGCACGCCACCACCCGGCGGCTGCCCCCGGACGCCCTCGACGCGTACGCCCGCCGGCTGATGGCCGACCCCGAGCCGACCGACCTGCCCGACCTGCTGGTGCTCCTCGGCGACCAGGTCTACGCCGACGTGACCTCCCCCACGGTCCGGCGGCTGCTGAAGCGGCGCCGCAGGCGGCCCGAGGGCGCGCCGGGCGACCAGGTGGTGAGCTTCGACGAGTACACGAAGCTCTACCTGGAGTCCTGGCGGGACCCGGAGATCCGCTGGCTCTTCTCCACCGTCCCGAGCGTGATGATCTTCGACGACCACGAGGTCATCGACGACTGGAACACCTCGGCCACCTGGCGCGACGACATGCGCGACCAGCCCTGGTGGGCGGAGCGGATCGCCAGCGGCCTCGCCTCGTACTGGGTCTACCAGCACCTGGGCAACCTCTCCCCCGACGAGATCGCCGCCGACCCGGTCTACGCCAAGGTCAGCGCGGCGGAGGACGCCACCGGGGTGCTGCGCGAGTTCGGCCAGCGGGTCGACACCGAGGCCGACCTCGCGCACGACACCGAGCGGTGGCGGGCCGTGCAGTACCAGTGGAGCTACGCGCTGGACCTGGGCCGGACCCGGCTGGTCATGCTCGACAACCGGTGCAGCCGGGTGCTGGAGCCGGGCCAGCGGGCGATGCTGCCCCCGGGCGAGTGGTCGTGGTTCCTCGACCGCGCCCACGGCGTCTACGACCACCTCGTGGTCGGCGCGTCCCTGCCCTGGCTGCTCCCGCCGGGCATCCACCACGTGGAGGCGTGGAACGAGAAGCTCGCCGACTCCCGGCGGCGCTGGGTCGCCCGGCTGGCGGAGAAGCTGCGCCGCGGGCTGGACCTGGAGCACTGGGCCGCGTTCCACCGCTCGTTCGACGCGCTCGGGGCGCTCTTCGCCCGCCTCGGCAGCGGCACGCCCGGCGAGCCCGGCGAGCGGATCGGGGCCGGCCCCGCGTACGCGCCACCGGCGTCGATCAGCGTGCTCTCCGGCGACGTGCACCACTCGTACGTGGCGCGGGCGCGGTTCGCCGACCGGGGCGTGGTCACCCCGGTGCACCAGCTCACCTGCTCGCCCATCCACAACCAGGTTCCCGCCGGGATGCGCCCGCTGATGAGGCTGGGCTGGTCGGCCGGACCGGCCGGGGCCACCCGGGCGCTGGCCCGCACCGCCGGGGTGCGCCGCCCACCCTTCCGCTGGAAGCGGCTGGCCGGACCGTACTTCGGCAACGCGGTCGCCACGCTGGTGCACGCCGGCCGCGCGGCCGAGGTGACCATCGAGGGCACCACCAGCGACGGGCACCTGCGCGAGGTGATGCGGCAGCGCCTGACGCCCGGTGGGTGAACCGCCCACCCGCGACGGGCGGGCAACCGGCACCCGCGCAGCCGGTGGCGCCCGGATAACCGCTCGCGGGTTGTCGGGGGTGCCGGCCAGGATGACCGCATGACCTGGCGAGCACCGGAGATCACCCGGACCCCCGAGCCCTACGTCGGCGACGAGCGCACCATGCTGGAAGGCTGGCTGGACTACCACCGGCAGACCCTGCTGCTCAAGTGCGCCGGGCTGACGGCCGAACAGCTGAAGACGCCGAGCGTCGAGCCCTCGGGGCTCACCCTGCTCGGCCTGGTCAGGCACCTGGCCGAGGTGGAGGCCTGGTGGTTCCGGGAGAACTTCGCCGGCCAGCGGGTCGACTACCCCTACTTCACGCCCGACGACCCGGACGCCGACCACGACGTCAGCGCCGCCGACGCCGAGGCCGACTTCGCCACCTTCCACCGGGAGGTCGCGCTGGCCCGCGCCGCCGCGGCGGGCCGCTCGCTCGACGACACCTTCACCGAGGTCGGCCCGAAGCGCCGGACGTTCAACCTGCGGTGGGTCTACGTGCACATGATCGAGGAGTACGCCCGGCACAACGGCCACGCCGACCTGATCCGCGAACGCATCGACGGCGTCACGGGCGAGTAGCCCACGCCGCGCGTCAGTACGCCAGGGCGGCCCGCGCGTAGCGCAGGTCGGCCGGGCCGCTCCAGCGCAGCGCCGACAGGCCGGCGACGCGGGCGCCCCGGATCGCCCAGTCCTCGTCGTCGACGAAGAGCACCCGGGCCGCCGGGGTCTCCAGGGCCTCGCAGGCCGCCTGGAAGTACTCCTTCGCCGGCTTGTTGACCCCGATCTTGGACGAGTTGACCACCGCGTCGAACTCGCCCACCAGGCCGAGGGCGGCGAGGTCGGCGTCGAGCAGGTCGGTGGCGTTCGTGCCGAGCCCGACCCGGATGCCGCCGGCCCGCGCCTCGCGGACGAAGGCGAGCACCTCGGGGTCCACCTCGCCCCGGTAGCGCTGCCACTGCTCCACGGCGGCCCGGGCCCGCTCGGGGCCGCCCACGGAGTCGGCCAGCGCGTCGGCCACGCTGGTCATCCAGTCGGCGTGGCTGACCCTGCCGGTCAGCACCGGCTGGAGCCGCCCCCACTGCATGGCGATCTCGGTGAGCACGCCCTCGGACAGGCCGTACTCCCGCTCCACCCCGGCGGCCACCGTCGGGTCCCACCGCCGCAGGACGCCGTCGAAGTCCACCAGGAGCGCCGTCGCCCGTTCCCGACCCACTACTCGTTCTCCTCGCCGCGGCCACGCCGCTCGTCTCCGTCGGCCCGGTTGAGCCGCTGGCTGATCACCTGGGTCACCCCGTTGCGCATGGTCACGCCGTACAGGGCGTCGGCGACCTCCATCGTCCGCTTCTGGTGCGTGATGACGATGAGCTGGCTCTTCTCCCGCAACTGTGCCAGCAGCGTGATCAGCCGGCCCAGGTTGACGTCGTCGAGCGCCGCCTCCACCTCGTCCATGATGTAGAACGGGCTGGGCCGGGCCCGGAAGATCGCCACCAGCATCGCCACCGCGGTCAGCGAACGCTCGCCGCCGGAGAGCAGCGACAGCCGCTTGATCTTCTTGCCCGGCGGGCGGGCCTCGACCTCGACGCCGGTGGTGAGCAGGTCGTCCGGGTCGGTGAGCACCAGCCGTCCCTCCCCACCGGGGAAGAGGACGTTGAAGACCTGCTGGAACTCCCGGGCGGTGTCGGCGAACGCGCTGGCGAAGACCTCCAGGATCCGGTCGTCGACGTCCTTGACCACGGTGAGCAGGTCGCGGCGGGTGGCCTTGAGGTCCTCCAGCTGCTCGGAGAGGAACTTGTAGCGCTCCTCCAGCGCGGCGAACTCCTCCAGGGCCAGCGGGTTGACCTTGCCGAGCAGGGCCAGTTCCCGTTCCGCCTTGGCGGCGCGCTTCTCCTGCACCGGCCGCTCGTAGCGGACGGGCTCGGGCACCGGCAGGCCGTCACGTTCGGCCGCCGCCACGTCGGCCTGGGTGGGCGGGACGGGCTGGGTCGGGCCGTACTCGGCGACGAGGGCCTCCACGTCCAGCCCGAAGTCCTCGGCGGCCTTCGCCTCCAACTGCTCGATGCGCAGCCGCTGCTCGGCGCGGGCCACCTCGTCCCGGTGCACCTGACTGGTCAGCCGCTCCAGCTCCGCGCCGAGCCGCTTGGCCGCGCCGCGTACCTCCTGGAGCTCGGCCTCGCGGGCGGCGCGCTCGCGCGCCACGGCGTCGCGGTGCTCCTCGGCCGCGGCGATGGAGGTGGCCAGCCGGGTGAGGGCCTCCCGGGCCCCGCCCGCCACGGCCCGGGCGATGCCCGCGCCCCGGGTGCGCGCCGCCCGCCGCGCCGCCGCGCGTTCCCGCGCGGCCCGCTCGGCGGTGGCCTGCCGGCGCAGCGAGTCCGCGCGGCCGGCGATCGAGGAGACCCGCTCCTCGGCGGTACGCACCGCGAGCCGCACCTCCATCTCGTTCTGCCGCGCCTGCGGCACCATCGCGGCGAGCTGGTCGCGGTCCTCGCTGGAGGGTTCCGCGTCGACCGGGGTCTCCTCGGCCAGCCGCAGCCGCTCCTCCAGCTCGGCCAGGGTGAGCAGGTCCCGCTCCCGGGCCGCCTCCGCGCGGGCCCGGGACTCGCCCAGCCGGTCGGTCTCCGCCTTCGCCGAGCGGGCCGCCGCGCCCAGCTCGGCCAGCCGGCGGGCGGCGGCGTTGCGGTGGCTCTCCGCCTCCCGCTTGGCGGCGGCGGCGTGCTGCACAGTCTCCTTGGCGGCGGCCACCTCGGCGCGGGCGTCGACGAGCTGCTCGCGCAGCTCCGCGCCGGTGCGCTCGGCGGCGAGCCGGTTCGACCGGGCCTCCTCGACGGCGGCCTGCACCTCGATGAAGCTGGGCGCCTTGGCCGACCCGCCGGCCGCCGCGTACGCGCCGACCACGTCCCCGTCCGGGGTCACCGCGCGCAGCTCCGGGTTGCCGGCGACCACCTCGGCCGCCGCCGCGAGGTCGTCGACCAGCACCACGTCGCGCAGCGCCCGGTGCACCGCCGGACGGATCTGCGGGGAGCACTCCACCAGGTCGGGCGCCCAGCGGGCGCCGTCGGGCAGCTTCGGCCGCAGCGCATCGACCGGGGCGTCCATGCCCGGCCCGGCGGGGCTGCCGACCAGCAGGCCGGCGCGGCCCGCGTCGGAGATCTTCAACAGCCGCATGGCCTCGACCGCCTCGTCGACGCCGCTGACCGCGACCGCGTCGGCGAGCCCGCCGAGCGCGGCGGCGAGTGCGGCCTCCTGCCCGGGGGCGACGGTGAGCAGCCCGGCCAGGCTGCCCAGCAGGCCGGGCACCTCGTCGGCGCGGGCCAGCAGCGCGCCGGCGCCGTCCTTGCGACGCAGACCGAGGGCGAGCGCCTCCTCCCGGGCCTTCCAGGTGGCGGCGTCCTTCTCCGCCGCGCGTTCGGCGTCGGTCAGCGACCGCACGGTGGCCTGCGCCCGCTCCTGGGCGGCGACCGCCTCGGCGTGCCGGGCGTCGAGGTCGGCGTTGTCCCGGTCCGCCTCGGTGGACTGCTCGGCGACCGCGTCGAGCTCGGCCTGGGCCTGGTCGGCCCGGGCCAGCGCGTCGGCGTGCGCGGTGGCGAGCCGTTCGATCTCCTCGCCGGCGCTGGTGGTCCGGGCGCGGGCGGAGTTGACCTGGCCGGTCAGCCGGGCCAGGCCCTCCCGCCGGTCGGCGATCGCCTTGGCCGCGGCGACCAGCTCGCGTTCGGCGGCGGCGAGCTGCCGTTCCAGCTCCTGGCGGTGCTCGACGGCCTCGGCCAGCCGGACCTGGTCGTCGGTGAGCGCGCCGCGCAGCTCCTCCTCCTGCTCGCGGATCCGCTCGGCCTCGGCCTCCAACTGGTCGGGGTCGCGGCCGGGGCGCTCGTCGTCCGGGACGGCGCTGAGGTGCCGCAGCCGCTCCCGGGCGAGCTGCTCGATGGAGCGGAACCGCTCGGCGAGCGCGGAGAGCTTGTACCAGGTGTCCTGGGCGGCGGCCAGCAGTGGCGCGTCCTCGGCGAGGGCCGCCTCCAGCTCGGCCAGCCGCGCCTGCACCTCGGTGTGCTCGGCCTCGACCTGCTCGCGCCGCTCGCGCACCGCGGTCTCGTCGGCGATCTCCCGGTCCAGGGTGGCCCGCAGGGTGGCCAGGTCGTCGGCGAGCAGCCGCAGCCGCGCGTCGCGCAGGTTGGCCTGGATGGCGGCGGCGCGGCGGGCCACCTCCGCCTGCCGGCCCAGCGGCTTGAGCTGGCGGCGCAGCTCGGCCGTGAGGTCGGTGAGCCGGTTGAGGTTCGTCTGCATCGCGTCGAGCTTCCGCAGCGCCTTCTCCTTGCGCTTGCGGTGCTTGAGGACGCCGGCCGCCTCCTCGATGAACGACCGCCGGTCCTCCGGCTTGGCGTGCAGCATCCCGTCGAGTCGCCCCTGGCCGACGATGATGTGCATCTCCCGGCCGATGCCGGAGTCCGACAGCAGCTCCTGGATGTCGAGCAGCCGGCAGGTGTCGCCGTTGATCTCGTACTCGCTCTCGCCGGAGCGGAACATCCGGCGGGTGATCGACACCTCGGTGTACTCGATCGGCAGCGCGCCGTCGGTGTTGTCGATCGTGAGGGTCACCTCGGCCCGGCCCAGCGGGGCCCGGCCGGCGGTGCCGGCGAAGATGACGTCCTCCATCTTGCCGCCGCGCAGCGCCTTGGCGCCCTGCTCGCCGAGCACCCAGGCGATGGCGTCGACGACGTTGGACTTGCCGGAGCCGTTCGGGCCGACCACGCAGGTGATCCCCGGCTCCAGCTTCAGCGTCGTCGCGGAGGCGAAGGACTTGAAGCCCTTCACCGTCAGGCTCTTGAGATGCACCGTCTCGATCCTCGTCCGGTGGCCGCCGTACCGTCGCCGGCTGCGCGGACCTGGGTGAACCCGCAGACTAACCCGGGACCGGGGACCGCCGGGCACGCGACCCGCCTGGCGAGCGCCCAGGGTGGCGCAGGCCGCCTGGCGAGCGCCCCGGGTGGCGCGGGCCGGCCCGCCGCCGCGCCCCTCCGTCGGGGGAGCCGCCCGGGACGCGTTCCGGCGGGCCGCACAAGATCAGGAATTGGCGCCGGCGAAAAGGGGCGCGGACAGAGCTGCGCGCCGGCACGGAAAGTGTCGGCGCGCTCTTTTGCGTGGTGCGATTCAGTTTTCCGATCCGGAGATCAGGTCAGCGCGGGCTCGGCCAGACGGAGCAGGTCGTCTGCCTCCGCCGCAGCCGCCGCGAGCCGATCGTTCTCGGCACGCAACCGCGTGATCTCGAACTCCAGAGCCCGAACCGTGGCACGCAGTCGGGTGACCTCGTCGAGGAGGCGCCGATCGGGCGCCGCACCTACGTGGCCGTACAGGGCCTTAGCCATGTTGACTCCTTGATATGCGCTGCCGGAAGGGCCGGCCAACGCGCGCCCAAATGTGTACGCGGCTGTCATCCCAGACGATTCTGGGCATGACCGGGCGCGACTGGCGACACCTACATATTGAGCCGACACCCCCTCCTTAGTCAAGTTCTCGCAGGCCGTAGATCATTTCCACGTCGACCTGTCCACTTGCCGGGGGCTGCCACAAGGCGCGGACACACTCTGTCCGGACACCTTGACTCTACGCCCCGGATCCCGCGAAGTCGCCACCCTGCCGTCCGGGTTCCCCTTAACTCTTCCTTAGCCACGTTGCCGCTGTTCGCGGCCGCCACGTAGCGTCACCCCGGCCCCCGCAAGCGACCCCTTGGAGGCAGAGGCGTGTACGGCTGGACCGACCCGAAGGACCCGGACGGCGCGCCCCGACGCCACCAGCAGCCGCCGGGCGAGGAGCCGCCGGCCTGGCTGACCGACCGTCCGGAGCCGAGGTCGGCCTACCTGTTCGGGGACGACCCGGAGCAGCCAGCCGACGAGTGGCACCGCGACCAGCCGACCGCCCGCTGGCAGCCCGAGTCCGCCGGGCCGACCGGGACCTGGCAGCCGCGGTCCACCGACCCGACCGCGACCTGGCGGCCCGAGCCGGGCGACCGGTGGCAGGCCGGCCCCCACGACCGGTGGCAGGCCGAGGCGGGCGACCGCTGGCAGGCCGGACCAGGCGACCGGTGGCAGGCCGAGGCGGGCGACCGCTGGGGCGCCGGGGTCGACAGCCCGGCGGACGAGCCGTACCGGGCGGAGTCCGCCCCCGTCGGCGACCGGACCGCCGGCGCCTGGCCGGTCGACGGGGGCGGTCGGGTCGTCGA
>NZ_JBPQTK010000031.1:0-56067 GCF_051386315.1 Micromonospora sp. URMC 107 | reverse complement strand
ATCATGCAGTTGTGGTGCCCCACAAACGGGGTTCCGGAGGGCAGACCGCCCACCACAACTGCATGATCGACGCCTGGGAGGAGCGAGGAGCGCCGAGGGGCGAGGCGGGTCAGGCAGCGGTGGTGAGGGTGGTGGGGTCGAGGGTGCCCGCAGCCACCAGGGTGGCCGGGCCGGCCAGCCAGCAGGAGTCCTCGGTCACCGTGACCGACAGGCGTCCGCCGGGGACGTCCACCGCCAGTACGCCGATGTCCCGGCCGGCGTCGCGCAGGGCCACCGCGGCCACCGCGCAGGCCCCCGTGCCGCAGGAGAGCGTCTCGGCGGAGCCGCGCTCGTACACGCGCATGAGCACGTGCCCGTCGGTGCCGTCGACCGGCTCGCCCGGTGCCGTGAACTCCACGTTCACCCCGGCCGGGAAGACCGCCGAGTCGACGTCGGGGGCCCGGGTGAGGTCGAGCGCGGTCAGCTCCAGCCCGGCCGGCAGCGCGCAGACCAGGTGCGGGTTGCCCACGTCGACCGCCGTGCCGGGCAGGGTCAGCCCGCCGAGGGTGGCGGTCGCGGTGTCGTACAGCCGGGGGCGGCGCATCTCGACGGCGACGGCGTCGGCCGTGACCAGCGCGCGCACGACGCCGGCCCGGGTGGCCACCGGCAGGGCCCCCTCCTCCGGCTCGGCCAGCCCGGAGGCGACCAGGTAGCGGACGAAGACCCGGGCACCGTTGCCGCACATCTCCGCGAACGACCCGTCGGCGTTCCAGTAGTCCATGAACCACTCGGCCTCGCCGGACGCCCCGGCGCCCTCCGGATGCGCGGCCGCCCGGACCACCCGCAGCACGCCGTCGCCGCCGAGCCCGCGTCGCCGGTCGCAGAGGGCCGCGACCAGCCCGGGTGTCAGGTCGAGCCGGTTGTCCGGATCGGGCAGGATGACGAAGTCGTTGCCGGTGCCGTGGCCCTTGGTGAACTGCACGCCCCCATCATCGCGCAGCGGCGGGAAGCCGGCGCAGGGCGGCCGGGATCAGGTCCGGCGCGCACGAGTCCAGCCAGTGGATCCGCGGGTCGCGGCGGAACCAGGAGCGCTGCCGCCGCACGAAGCGCCGGGTGGCCCGCACGGTCTCGTCGTGCGCCTCGGCCTCGGTCAGCTCCCCGGCGAGGAAGCGCAGCACCTGCTGGTAGCCGAGCGCGCGGCTGGCCGTACGCCCCTCGGACAGGCCGCGCCCGACCAGGCCCCGGGTCTCGGCGACCAGGCCGTCGGCCCACATCCGGTCCACCCGCAGCGCGATCCGCTCGTCCAGCAGCGCGGTGTCCAGGTCCACGCCGAGCTGCACCGAGGGGTAGTACGGGCTCGGGTCGGGCAGCGAGGCGGTGAACGGCGCCCCGGTCAGCTCGATGACCTCCAGGGCGCGGACGATCCGCCGGCCGTTGCCGGGCAGGATCCCCGCCGCGGCCGCCGGGTCGGCCTCGCGCAGCCGGGCGTACAGGGGCGCGGGGCCGACCTCGGCCAGCTCCCGTTCCAGCCGCTCGCGCACCGCCGGGTCGGTGCCGGGGAACTCGAACCGCTCCAGCACCGCCCGCACGTAGAGGCCGGAGCCGCCGACCAGCAGCGGCACCCGGCCCCGGGCCAGGATGTCGTCGACGGCGGCGCGGGCCAGCCGCTGGTACTCCGCGACGCTCGCCGGCTCGGTGACGTCCCAGATGTCCAGCAGGTGGTGCGGCACCCCCTCGCGCTCGGCCGGGGTGAGCTTGGCGGTGCCGACGTCCATGCCCCGGTAGAGCTGCATCGAGTCGGCGTTGACGACCTCGCCGTCGAGGGCGTGCGCGAGGGCGATGCTCAGCGCCGACTTGCCGGCCGCCGTGGGGCCGACCACGGCGACGACCGTCCCGGCCGGCGGGCGGGCGGTCACGCCGGCGCCCAGGACGACACGAGGTAGGCGACGCCGTAGGGCGCCGAGTAGTGGCGCAGCTCGCCGCGCCAGTCGCCGCCCGTCGCGCGGACCGCGCCGGCCAACACCTGCCAGGGCGCGCGGCCGGCGGCCTTCAGCTGCGCCGACAGGTCCGGGTCCAGGTCGAGCAGGGCCTCGGCGTCCGCGTCGGCCAGGGCGCGGGCGACCCCGTCGTCGTACGCCTCGGCGCGCGGGTCGTCGTAGCCGGGCGACTTCGGGCCGCGGCAGGCCGACCCGTCCCCCGTCACCAGCAGCGCGGTACGCGGCTCCGTCGCCGCGCCGAGCGCCGCCCCCAGCTCGGCGCACCGCGCCGGGGACGCGTCGGTCGCGACGGAACGGGCCAGCCGGGGCAGCTCGGTGCGGGAGCGCCCGACCAGCCACGCGCCGATGGTCAGGCTCAGCGGCAGCCGCTCGCCGCCGGCGCAGTTCACCTTCCACAGCCGCACGTCCCGGTCGAGGCCGAACTGGCGCAGCGAGCCGCGGTCGGCCGCGTTGAAGCGGGTGGTCTCCGGCCCGCCGCCGACCAGGACGATCACCTCGGGCCGGGCGGCGAGCAGGCCGGCGACCGCGGCGTCGCAGGCGGCACGGAGCTCGTCGAGCTCGGGCGCGGCGGCACCGGCCAGCTCGGGGACGATCAGCGGCGGATGGGGGCAGACGGCGGCGGCGACCAGGGGCACCCGGCAACGGTATCGGCACGACGGCGTCCGGCGCCCCGCACCCGCCCGACGACGGCCCCCCGCGTCGGGGCGCGCCGTACGGTACGCCGTACGCCGGATTCCGACACTCCTCCCAGGAAGCCTGTCCGCGGGCGCTAGGACACCGTATGGTCACGGTCGGCGATAGGCGCTCGACGGGAACGGGGTCGCACCTGTGACAATGCCGGGGGGAAACTTTGCTGCGCCGTGGCGGCGATCGCGGGACTGCTCCCCGACGCCGGGAGAACGAGGATGGGCACATGAGCGACTGGACTGCCTTCGGACGGGTGGACGCGGACGGCACCGTGTACGTCAAGACCGCCGACGGCGAGCGGGTGGTCGGATCCTGGCAGGCGGGAGCGCCCGAGGAGGGGCTGGCCCACTTCGCCCGCCGCTTCGACGACCTGGTGACCGAGGTCAACCTGACGGAGGCCCGGCTCAACTCGGGTGCCGCCGACGCCGGCCATTCACTGACCACCATCCGGCGGATCCGCGCGTCGCTGGCCGAGGCGCACGTCGTCGGCGACATCGACGCCCTGGCCGCCCGGCTGGACCGGCTCGCCACGGTCGCCGAGGAGAAGGCCGGCGAGGCCAAGGCCGCCCGGGAGGCCGCCCGCGGCGAGGCGCTCGCCCGCAAGCAGGCCCTCGTGGAGGAGGCGGAGAAGCTGGCCGCCGAGTCGACCGGCTGGAAGACCGCCGGGGACCGGCTCAAGGAGATCCTCGACGAGTGGAAGACCATCCGCGGGGTCGACAAGAAGACCGACGGCGAGCTGTGGAAGCGCTTCGCCGCCGCGCGGGACGGCTTCACCCGCCGCCGGGGTGCTCACTTCGCCTCCCTCGACGCGCAGCGCAAGCAGGCGCAGACGGTCAAGGAGGAGCTGGTCGCCGAGGCCGAGAAGCTCAAGGAGTCCACCGACTGGGCGGCCACCGCCAACCAGCTCAAGGACCTGATGAACCAGTGGAAGGCCGCCCCCCGCGCCTCGAAGGAGGCGGAGCAGAAGCTCTGGGAACGGTTCCGTGCCGCGCAGGACGAGTTCTTCACCCGGCGCAGCGAGGTCTTCTCGGCCCGCGACAACGAGCAGCGGGGCAACCTGGAGCGCAAGCAGGCGCTGCTCGCCGAGGCCGAGGCGCTGGACGTCGACGGCGACCCGAAGGGCGCGCAGGCCAAGCTGCGGGAGATCCAGGCCCAGTGGCACGAGGCCGGCCGGGTGCCCCGTGAGGCGGCGGCCGGGCTGGAGCGCCGGCTGCGCGCGATCGACGAGAAGGTCCGCGAGGTGATGGACTCCGCGTGGCGGCGGACCACCAAGGAGGACAACCCCCTGCTCGCCCAGATGCGGGCGCAGGTCGCCGAGGCCGAGGAGCGGCTGGCCCGGGCCCAGGCCGCCGGGGACGCCCGGCGGGTCAGGGAGGCCGAGCAGGCGCTGGCATCCAAGCGGCAGTTCCTCCAGCTCGCCGAGCAGGCCGGCTGAGCCGGACGAGCCACCACGGAAGCCCCCGGTCCGCCACGGACCGGGGGCTTCCGGCTGTCCGCCCGGGGCCGTCCGCCCGGGCACGGGACGGTTGACGCATCGAGGCGCGCTGATCAGAATGAGCGGCGGAGCCAGGTCCGGCACCGGTGTGAGGGCACCGAGGGCGCACACCGCGTCGTCGGGAACGCCGGGTGGTCCCGCGAGCGGCCGCATCCCGCGTGGCACGTCCCGTCGCGCCCTGTCCGCGTACTCCCTCCAGGGAGCGTGACGGCCGTCGCCCGGTTCCCGTCCGCGCCACCTCGGGTGGCGGCGGGCAGTTCGAAGTGGAGCTCGCATGCACCGACGCAGCGCCCTCGGCGGCGCGATCACCGCGCTCGCCACCGCCGCGGCCGGCGTCCTCGTCGCCGCCGCCGTCAGCACCGCCCCGGCCGTCGCCGCCCCCGCCGGCACCGGGACCGGCTACCTGCACACCAACGGCAACCGGATCGTCGACAGCACCGGCGCGACGGTACGCGTCACCGGCATCAACTGGTTCGGCATGGAGACCGACAACAAGACCTTCCACGGGCTGTGGTCCACCAACCCGTGGCGGGGACAGATCGACAAGATGGCCAGCCTCGGCTACAACACGCTGCGCGTGCCGTACTCGAACGACGCGTTGAAGCCGGGCGCCACGGCCAGTGGCATCAACGACTTCGTCAACCCGGACCTGGTCGGGCTCTCCCCGTTGCAGATCCTCGACAAGGTCATCGACTACGCCGGCGGCAAGGGGATGCGGGTCATCCTGGACCGGCACCGGCCGACCTCGGCCGGCCAGTCCGCGCTCTGGTACACCCCGACGGTCTCGGAGGCGACCTGGATCGACGACTGGAAGATGCTCGCCCGGCGGTACGCCGGCAACACCACCGTGATCGGGGCGGACCTGCACAACGAGCCGCACGCCGAGGGGACCAACCCGGCGGCCACGGGCGCGTGCTGGGGCTGCGGCGATCCGGCGCGGGACTGGCGGCTGGCCGCCGAGCGGGCCGGCAACGCGATCCTGTCGGTGCAGCCGAACTGGCTGATCTTCGTGGAGGGCGTGAGCTGCCCCAGCGGCGGCCTCTCGAACGTCTGGGACAACGACCCGAGCAACGACGAGGACTGCGGCTGGTGGGGCGGCAACCTCACGAAGGCCAAGGACTTCCCGGTCCGCCTCGACGTGCCGAACCGGCTGGTCTACTCGCCGCACGAGTACGCCACCTCGGTCTTCGAGCAGGCCTGGTTCAAGAGCCCGGACTTCCCGGACAACCTGCCGGGCATCTGGGACAGGTACTGGGGCTACCTGCACAGGCAGAACATCGCGCCGATCATGCTGGGCGAGTTCGGCAGCACCCTGGCCGACCCCCGGGACAAGGTGTGGCTGGAGAAGCTGATGGCCTACACCGGCACCGGAGTCGACGGGATGTCCTTCACCTACTGGTCGTGGAACCCGAACTCCGGTGACACCGGGGGCATCGCGCTGGACGACTGGACCAGCATCAACACCACCAAGCAGGCCATCCTCCAGCCGTACCTGATCCCGCCGGTCGGCGGCGGGGGCGGCCCCACGGGCACGCCGACGGCGACGCCGACCTCGTCGCCGCCGCCCACCGGGGGCTGCACCGCCGCGTACCGGCAGGCCAACGCGTGGCAGGGCGGCTTCCAGGGGGAGCTGACGGTGACGAACACGGGCACCGCGGCGGTCGACCCGTGGCGGGTCACCTGGAGCTGGCCGGCCGGGGTGACCCTGGCAAGCGGCTGGAACGCCACGGTGACCCAGTCCGGTCAGACGGTGACGGCGGCGGCCCCGACCTGGGCGGCGGCGCTGGCGCCGGGCGCCTCGGTGACCGTCGGTTTCACCGCCAACGGCCCGTCCACCGCGCCGGGCACGGTGCGCCTCGACGGCGTCGCCTGCTGAGCCACCCTCCGATCGGCGGTCGTCCCCGCCTCGGGGACGGCCGCCGATCCTTGTGCGGGCCGAGGGCCTTTACATCGATGAGGGTCTGTGTTTATATCAGGAAAGCGCTTACCTGATCGCTCGGGAGCGCCAGCACGGGAGCCGCAACTTCGCGCAGCCAGTCCGCACCTCTGCGGGGCCGCAGCCCGCCGTCCCCGCCGACCAGACGCCACCGGGCACGGCGTCGCAGGGTCGGCCCGCGGTCCGCGAGCCCGCCACCACCGAAGGGAAGCACCATGCGTACGTCCCGACGTCGCACCATCCTGCTCACCGCCGCCGCCAGCGCCGCGCTGCTCGCCGCGGGGGCGCTGACCACCGGCACCGCACCCGCCTCGGCCGCCCCCACCGGCCTGGTCGGCTGGGCCACCCAGAACGGCGGCACCACCGGCGGCAGTGGCAACCCCGTCACCGTGACCACCGCCTCCGCCCTGACCAGCGCGGTCGGCTCCAGCAGCGCGGCGGTGATCCGGGTCTCCGGCACCATCTCCTGCTCCGGCATGCTGCGCGTGCGGTCCCACAAGACCATCCTCGGCAACCCCGGCGCGACCATCGCCGGCTGCGGCTTCAACATCAGCGGCGACCGCAACGTCATCATCCGCAACCTGACCTTCCGGAACTGGAACGACGACGCGATCAACGTGCAGGAGTCGGCCACCAACGTCTGGATCGACCACAACAGCTTCACCAACGGCTACGACGGCGCGGTCGACATCAAGCGCGGCTCGGACTTCGTCACCGTGTCGTGGAACCGGGTCTACGACCACGACAAGTCGATGCTGCTCGGGCACAGCGACAGCAACGGCAGCCAGGACACCGGCCACCTGCGGGTGACCTACCACCACAACTGGTTCGACGAGAGCACCCAGCGCCATCCCCGGGTCCGCTTCGGCAACCCGGTCCACGTGTTCAACAACTACTACGACAGCAACAGCGGCTACGGCGTGGCGTCCACCGAGAACGCCGGGGTGCTGGTCGAGGGCAACTACTTCGAGAACGTCGAGGACCCGTACCACCTCGGCGAGGGCGACTCCGGCCCCGGCACGCTGGTGGCCCGGAACAACCACTTCGTCAACTCCGGCAGCGGCCAGGCCGGCGGCAGCGTACGGAGCATCCCGTACTCGTACAGCCTGGACGCCGCGAGCAGCGTGAAGTCCATCGTGACCGCCGGCGCGGGCGCGGGTCGGATCACCGTCTGACGGCCTGAGCGCACCGGCCGGGGTCCGTGCGCGGGCCCCGGCCGGTCGCGGGTCAGTGTGCGGCGCAGCCGGTCGTCGGCGCGGGCGCCGCGGCCGGCGCGCCGATCGTGGGCAGCCCGAGCAGCACCCCCGGCGTACGCGGGGCGCGCCCCGCCTCGGCGGCGTCGCCGGCCCGGGTGCGCCGGTGCGACAGCGGCTCGCCGTCGGCGTTGAGGTGGTGCGGGGCGGCGTAGGTGATGGTGGTGTGCACGATGTCGCCCGGGCGGATCCGCCCGGCCGGGGAGCCCTCCTCGCCGGCCCGGCCGTCCGCGCCGGTGGCGAAGTGGACCAGGCGGCCGTCGCGGGCGCGGCCGGACATCCGGCCCGTGCGCTCGTCCTTGCGCCCCTCGCCAACGGCGACCAGCACCTCGACGGTCTCCCCCACGAGCTTCCTGTTCTCCGCCCAGGTGATCTCCTCCACGCAGGCGATCAGCCGCTCGTAGCGCTCCTGCACGACCTGCTTGGGCAGTTGGCCGTCCATGGTGGCGGCCGGCGTGCCGGGGCGCTTGGAGTACTGGAAGGTGAACGCGGAGGAGAAGCGGGCCTCGCGGACCACGTCGAGGGTGCGCTCGAAGTCGGCCTCGGTCTCGCCGGGGAAGCCGACGATGATGTCGGTGGTGATCGCCGCGTCCGGCATCGCCGCCCGGACCTTTGAGATGATGCCGAGGTAGCGGTCGGCCCGGTACGAGCGGCGCATGGCCCGCAGCACGTCGTCGGAGCCGGACTGGAGCGGCATGTGCAGCGAGTGGCAGACGTTGGGCGTCTCGGCCATCGCGGCGATCACGTCGTCGGTGAAGTCCTTCGGGTGCGGGCTGGTGAACCGGACCCGCTCCAGCCCCTCGATGTCGCCGCAGGCGCGCAGCAGCTTGCCGAAGGCGAGCCGGTCGCCGAACTCGACGCCGTAGGAGTTCACGTTCTGCCCGAGCAGGGTCACCTCCAGCACACCCTCGTCGACGAGCGCGCGGACCTCGGAGAGGATGTCGCCGGGGCGGCGGTCCTTCTCCTTGCCCCGCAGGGAGGGCACGATGCAGAAGGTGCAGGTGTTGTTGCAGCCGACGGAGATCGACACCCAGCCGGCGTACGTGGACTCGCGCCGGGTGGGCAGCGTCGAGGGGAAGACGTCGAGGGACTCGAGGATCTCCACCTCGGCCGCCGTGTTGTGCCGGGCCCGCTCCAGCAGCACCGGCAGCGACCCGATGTTGTGCGTGCCGAACACCACGTCGACCCAGGGCGCCTTGCGGACGATCTCGCCCCGGTCCTTCTGGGCCAGGCAGCCGCCCACGGCGATCTGCATCCCCGGGTGCCTGGCCTTGACGGGGCGCAGGTGACCGAGGTTGCCGTAGAGCCGGTTGTCGGCGTTCTCCCGGACGGCGCAGGTGTTGAACACCACCACGTCCGGGTTGTCGTCGGCGTCGGCGGCGCGCACGTAGCCCGCCTGCTCCAGCAGGCCGGAGATGCGCTCGGAGTCGTGCACGTTCATCTGGCAGCCGTAGGTGCGCACCTGATAGGTGCGCGGGCTGCTCGCCGCTGCGGTAGTCATGACCCGGACAGCGTATCCGCCACCCACCGACCGAACTCAACGAGGAGCAGCCGTGTGCCGGAGCATCAAGACCCTGCGTGAGCCGTACGTCGCCGAGGTGACCCCGGCCGACGTCGACGCGGCGGCGTTGCAGTACGTCCGAAAGATCTCGGGTTTCCGCAAGCCCGCCGCCCACAACGCCGCGGCCTTCGACGCCGCCGTCGCCGCGGTCGCCGCGGCCACCGCGACCCTGCTCGCCCAGCTGGAGGTACGCGGCGGCCGCTCCGCCGGCCCGGCGAGCTGATCCCGCCGCCGGGCCGGGTGGGGGACCTCGCCCCCATCCGACCCGGCGCTCGGGCTGCCTCCGCCGGGTTGGCGCGGGAGCCGACAGCCGGTGGGCGGGTCAGGCGGCGGCGAGCGCCGGGAGCACCGAGTCCGGCGCCCAGCGCGAACGGTGGCACTGCGACCAGCCGCGACAGCGGGGATCCGCGTCGGTGCACAGGCGCTGGTTGGCCAGCAGCTCGCCGTCGTCGGTCTCCCGGACGTCGAAGTGCACCGGCCGGATCGTGCCGTCGGGCGCGACGAGCAGGTGCCGCCCGGCGTCGAGCGTGTCGTCGCGCAGCAGGCAGTTGCGGTCCAGCAGCCGCGCCAGCGCGGCTATGCTGCCGTGCTCGGAGAGGCGTTCGGGCACCCCGTAACAGTCCACGATCGTGGCGAACTCCCCCGGCGCCTGCCAGACGTCGCAGATCACCGCGTACGTCGGCAGGCGGGCGGGGTCCGCCGCCGCCAGGGGCATCACCACCCGGCCGAGCGCCTCGGCCAGTGCCGGGTAGACCTCCACCGGCCGCACCTGCTCGATTCTCCAGTTCCACAGCTCGGTCATGCCGCCTCCTCGCTGTGCTCGTCCCACCGGCCTCCGGATCGGGCCTTAATGACGATGGTGGGGTGCATATGACCTCAGCCGGGGGCAAGTTACCGGTCTGTGACCATTCCGGGCAAAATTTCCTCGAGCGCCGTTGCTCGGAGTAGCGGAAAGGTGACAGTTTATCGGGTACGGTGGCCGGCCCGGCGCGCCACCACGCCGGTCGGGCGAGATTCCCGCCGGCGGGCCGCCCTCAGCGCACGACCACGCGGTGCTCCCCCAGCGGCAGCAGCTCGCCGACCACGGTGGCGCCCGGCAGCTCGCCGGCGACCAGCAGGCCGCCCGAGGTCTGCGCGTCGGCCAGCAGCAGCCGCTCGTCCTCGGCCACCCGGCCGAAGTCGGTCCACGGCGTCACCCACTCCAGGTTGCGCCGGCTGCCGCCGCTGACGTGCCCGTCGCGCACCGCCTCCCGGGCGCCGGCCAGGTAGGGCACCCGGGCCGCGTCGATCGCCACCGTGAGCCGGCTCGCCCGGGCCAGCTTGGACGCGTGCCCGAGCAGGCCGAAGCCGGTCACGTCGGTGCCGCAGCGGACGCCGGCCGCCACCGCGGCCCGCGCCGCGTCGCGGTTGAGGGTGGTCATCGCGGCGACCGCCTCGGGGAAGCTCTCGCCGGTGGCCTTGTGCCGGGTGTTGAGCACCCCCACGCCGAGCGGCTTGGTCAGCGACAGCGGCAGGCCCGCCCGGCCGGCGTCCAGGGTGATCAGCTCCTCCGGCCGGACCACCCCGGTGACGGCCAGCCCGTACTTGGGGCCCTCGTCGTCGACGCTGTGCCCGCCGGCGAGGTGGCAGCCGGCGTCGCGGGCCACGTCCTGCCCGCCGCGCAGCACCTCCCTGGCCAGCTCCAGCGGCAGCACGCCGCGCGGCCAGCAGAGCAGGTTGAGCGCGACGAGGGGGGTGCCGCCCATGGCGTACACGTCGGAGAGGGCGTTGGTCGCGGCGATGCGCCCCCAGTCGTACGCGTCGTCGACGACGGGGGTGAAGAAGTCGGCGGTGGTGACCAGGCCGGTGCGCTCGTCGAGCCGGACCACCGCGGCGTCGTCGCCGTGGTCGAGCCCGACGAGCAGCTCGGCGGTGCCGGTGGCCGGGCCGAGCCCGGCGACCATGGTCTCCAGCTCTCCCGGGGGGATCTTGCACGCGCAGCCGCCACCCCGGGCGTACCGGGTCAGCCGTACCGGTTCGGTCATCCCCACATGATCTCCGGGCCGCCCCGGCTCCGCCACACCGGCGGTCCGGATCGCGGTCAGAATCGGACTCTTGACCCCGATCCCAACTGGTGTTATCGCTCCGTGACCAACTGAGTTGCGTACCGCCACATCCCCCCGCCTACAGTTGCCCAACCGGGGGTCACCCGACCCCGCGCGACGACAGGGACGGTGAACGACGTGACGACGGGCGAACCGCTCATCGTGCTGGACTCGGTCAACAAGTGGTTCGGGCCGCTGCACGTGCTGGACGACGTCTCACTGTCGGTCGGGCGCGGCGAGGTGGTCGTGGTGATCGGCCCGTCGGGCTCCGGCAAGTCGACGCTGTGCCGCACCATCAACCGCCTCGAACCGATCAGCTCCGGCACGATCACCTTCGACGGGCAGCCGCTGCCGGCCGAGGGCAAGGCGCTGGCGAAGCTGCGCAGCGAGGTCGGCATGGTGTTCCAGTCGTTCAACCTCTTCGCGCACAAGACGATCCTCGAGAACGTCACCCTGGGGCCGGTCAAGGTCCGCAAGGAGAAGCCGGCGGCGGCGCGCGAGCGCGGCCTGGCCCTGCTCGACCGGGTCGGCATCGCCAACCAGGCCGACAAGTTCCCGGCCCAGCTCTCCGGCGGCCAGCAGCAGCGGGTCGCGATCGCGCGGGCGCTGGCCATGCAGCCCAAGGCGATGCTCTTCGACGAGCCGACCAGCGCGCTGGACCCGGAGATGGTCGGCGAGGTGCTGGACGTGATGACGTCGCTGGCCCGCGAGGGCATGACCATGGTCGTGGTGACCCACGAGATGGGCTTCGCCCGGCACGCGGCGAACCGCGTCATCTTCATGGCCGACGGGCAGCTGGTCGAGGACGCGCCGCCGGCCGAGTTCTTCGCCAACCCGCGCAGCGAGCGGGCCAAGGACTTCCTCTCCAAGATCCTCACGCACTAGGCGTCCGTACCTGGAGCGCGCCGTCCCCCGGCGGGTTCCGTCGAAGAAGGAGAACAACATGCGTATCACGCGCGTAGCGGCGCTCGCGGCGGCCGCCACCCTGGCGCTCGGCATGACCGCCTGTGGTGGCGACGACGCCGAGGAGGGCACCGGCGCCGGCAGCAAGTCCTTCGCCGCCGGCAGCACGATGGAGCGCCTCAACAAGGCCCAGGCCATCAAGATCGGCACGAAGTTCGACCAGCCCGGCTTCGGCCAGAAGGGCCTGTCGGGCAAGCCGGAGGGCTTCGACGTCGAGGTCGCGAAGATCATCGTCAAGGAGCTCGGCATCCCCGAGGACAAGATCGAGTGGGTCGAGGCCCCCTCGAAGGTCCGCGAGGACGTGATCGTGAACGGCACCGTCGACCTGGTCGCCGCCACCTACACGATCAACGACAAGCGCAAGGAGCGCATCGCGTTCGCCGGGCCGTACTACGAGGCCGGCCAGAACATCATGGTGAAGAAGGACGACAGCACCATCACCGGCCCGGACTCGTTCAAGGACGGCGCCAAGAAGGTCTGCTCGGTCACCGGCTCCACGCCGGCCGAGGAGATCAAGAAGTACGTCAAGGACGTCGCCACCCAGCTGGTGCTCTTCGACACCTACGACAAGTGCCGCGACGCCCTGAAGGGCGGCCAGGTCGACGCGGTCACCACGGACAACGTGATCCTGCTCGGCTACATCGCCAAGGACGAGGCGTCGTTCAAGCTGGCCGGCGACAACTTCACCAAGGAGCCGTACGGCCTCGGGGTGAAGAAGGAGGACACCGCCTTCCGGAACTTCGTCAACGACACGCTGGAGAAGGCGTTCGCTGACGGCAGCTGGAAGAAGGCCTGGGACGACACCGCCGGCAAGTTCGGTGCCGAGCTCGGCGCCGCGCCGACCGTCAACCGCTACTGAGCTGATCCGTTGATCTGGAGGGTGGGGAGGAAGACCGGCCCGTGAGTGTGCTCATCGACAAGTTCGACGTCTTCGCGGGTGGTTTCTGGCTCACCCTCCAGATCTGCGTACTCGCCGCGGTCGGCGCCCTGATCCTGGGCGCCGTCCTGGCGGTGCTGCGGATCTCCCCGGTGCCGCCGCTGCGGGCGGTCGGCACCGGATACGTCAACGTCTTCCGCAACATGCCGCTGACCGTGGTGATGTTCTTCGCCGCGTTCGGCCTGCCGGCGCTCGGCTCCAACGCGGACTTCCTGCGCGTCCCCGGCCTGGACGCGGTATTCAGCCGGCTCGACACCGATCTGCCGTACTTCCGCTTCGCGCTGATCGCACTGGTGCTCTACACCGCGGCGTTCGTCTGCGAGGCACTGCGCTCCGGCGTGAACGCCGTGCCCGCCGGTCAGGCGGAGGCCGCCCGGTCGCTGGGCCTGACCTTCGGCCAGAACCTGCGCTACGTGGTGCTGCCGCAGTCCTGGAAGGCCTCGGTGGTGCCGCTCGGGTCGGTGATCATTGCGATGATCAAGAACTCGGCCCTGGTCGGCTTCTTCGGCGTGGTCGGAGACCTCTCGCAGACCGCCGACCAGCTCACCTCGGCTGAGGGCTACGCCTTCGTCCCCGTCGCCATCGGCATCTCGATCGGATACCTGATCATGACCGTCCCCCTCGGCGCACTCCTCGACCGGATCGAGAAGCGGCAGGCGGTGGCCCGGTGAGCCAGCAGAGCGTCCTCTACGACGTACCCGGCCCCCGGCAGCGCCGGCTCACCCTGGTCGGCAGCGTGGTGGCGACGGTGCTGCTGCTCGTCGCCGCGTACTTCCTGATCTACCGCCCGCTGGACGACAAGGGCCAGTTCTCGATGGAGCTCTGGGGGCCGCTGATCGACCCCTCCAACGAGAACTTCTCGCTGGTGTGGGACCGGATCGCCCTCGGCTTCAAGAACACGCTGACCGCCGCCGCCCTGGCGATCGTCTCCTCGCTGGTCGTCGGCACCCTGCTCGCGGTGCTGCGGATCCAGCTCAAGAGCCTGACCCGGCGCCGGTTCACCGGGCTCGCCACGCCACTGGCGTACCTGCTGCGCGGGCTGAGCCTGTTCCTGTCGGCGGTCACCCGGGTCTGCGTCGAGGTGTTCCGGGGCCTGCCCGTGGTCATCACGATCTTCTTCGTGGCCCGCGGTTTCCCTGAGTTCGGCGTCTCGTTCGACACGCTCTGGTACCTGGTCATCGGCCTGACCATCTACAACTCGGTGGTGATCGCCGAGATCCTCCGCTCCGGCATGGAAGGGCTGCCCGGCGGGCAGGCCGAGGCGGCGGCCGCGATCGGGCTCTCCCCGGCGCAGACCACCCGGATGATCCTGCTGCCGCAGGCGTTCCGGATCATGCTGCCGGCGCTGATCAGCCAGCTCGTCGTGGTGCTCAAGGACACCTCGCTGGGCTTCATCATCAGCTACGAGGAGACCCTGAACATCGGCAAGCAGATCATCGGCGTGCTGGACAACCCGATCCAGGTCTACGTCGTGATCGCGGTGCTGTTCATCCTGGTGAACTACTCGCTGTCGAAGCTGGCCCAGTACGTCCAGCGCCGGCTCTCCCGCGGTCGCAAGACCGCCGGCACCCCGGCCCAGAACCCGCCCCCGGCCGCGCTCACCGCGCAGGCCGAGGGCACCGGCGGCGCCTGATCCCCGACCGACGACGAAGGGCCGGCCCGATGATCGGGCCGGCCCTTCGCGTTGACGCCGTCAGCGGGCGATCTCGGTGACCCGGGACTCGCGGACCACGGTCACCCGGATCTGCCCCGGGTAGGTCAGCTCCTCCTCGATCTGCTTGGCCACGTCCCGGGCCAGCACGGCCGCGCCGATGTCGTCCACGTCGTCCGGCTTGACCATCACCCGGATCTCCCGGCCCGCCTGCATGGCGAAGACCTTCTCCACGCCGAGCTTGCCGGCCGCGATCTCCTCGATCCGCTCCAGCCGCTTGACGTACGCCTCCAGGCTCTCCCGCCGGGCCCCCGGCCGACCGCCCGAGCAGGCGTCGGACGCCTGGGTGAGGACGGCCTCGATGGTCTGCGGCGGCACCTCGTTGTGGTGCGCCTCGATGGCGTGCACGACGTCCTCGCTCTCGCCGTACTTGCGGGCCAGGTCGGCGCCGATGATGGCGTGGCTGCCCTCCACCTCGTGGGTGAGCGCCTTGCCGATGTCGTGCAGGAACGCCGAACGCTTGATGAGCGGCACGTCCAGCCGCAACTCGGCGGCCATGATGCCGGCGATGTGCGCGGTCTCCACTAGGTGCTTGAGCACGTTCTGCCCGTACGACGTCCGGTAGCGCAGCCGGCCCAGCAGGGTGACCAGCTCCGGGTGGATTTCGGTGATGCCGACCTCGACCAGGGCGTCCTCGGCGGCCCGCTGGCAGAGCTCCTCCACCTCGTGCCGGGCCAGGTCGTAGACCTCCTCGATGCGGTGCGGGTGGATCCGCCCGTCCAGGACCAGCTTCTCCAGGGTCAGCCGGCCGACCTCCCGGCGCACCGGGTCGAAGCAGGAGAGCAGCACCGCCTCGGGGGTGTCGTCGATGATCAGGTTGACGCCGGTGACCGACTCGAAGGCGCGGATGTTGCGGCCCTCCCGGCCGATGATCCGCCCCTTCATCTCGTCCCCGGGCAGGTGCAGGACGCTGACCACGCTCTCCGCGGTCTGCTCGCTGGCGACCCGCTGGATGGCGTCCACGACGATGTGCCGGGCGCGCTGCTCGGCGGTGCCGCGGGCGTCGGACTCGATGTCCCGCACCAGCAGCGCGGCCTCCCGCTTGGCCTGGACCTCGATCGCCTCGATCAGCTCCGCCCGGGCCGCGTCGGCGGTGAGGCCGGCGACCCGCTCCAGCTCGCGGCGCCGCTGCTCCTCCGCCTCGGCCAGTTCGGCCTCGCGCTGGGCGAGCGCGGCCTCGCGGGCCGACAGGGCCGCGCTGGCGGCGGTGAGCTGCCGCTCCCGCTCGGCGAGCCGCTCCACCTCCTCGGTGTGCAGCCGCTCGCGCTCGTCCATCCGGGCCGCCCGCCGCTCCACCTCGGCGGCCTGCTCCCGGGTGGTGGCCGCGAGCACCGCGACCTCCCGCTCGCCGCTGCGCCGGGCGGTGGCCCGCAACTGCTCCGCGTCGGCCTCGGCCTGCTTGTGGGCCCGTTCCAGGACGGTGTCGGCCTCCGCCCGGGCGTCGTCGAGCACCCGGCGGGCCTCCGCCCGGGCCGCCTTCGCCTCGGCCTTCGCGGCGGCCGCCTCGGCGCGCGCCGCCGCGGCGGCCGACTTCGCCACGTCGATCGTGCTGTTGGCCTCGTCGGCGGCGGTGCGCAGGGCCGCGAGGGACTGCTCCTGCCGGTCCTTCTCGGCGATGAAGGCGGGATCCTCGGGCGCCGGCGCCGCGTTGAACCGACGCAGCGCCCGTACGCCGAGCAGTACCGCCCCGAGCACGACCACGGTCAGGACCAGCACCACGGCGAGGATCACGACGTCGAACCCGCTCATGCCGGCGCCCCGGCCCGCCCGATGCCCACGGGTCCGCGCCCGATGCCCACCGGCCCCTGCCCGGCGACCGGCGTGCTCATGTCGGCACCCCGGTGGAACTGCGCCGCCTCGCCATGGCCGCCTCCCCTGAACGTCGGGACCGCAGCGACCGTGCCGATGGGCACGCACCCTGCGGCTGTGGACGCCCGACCGGAGCGACTGGCCGTGGGGTAGCTTCCGTCGGCGGTGCCCACGCGGGAGCATCGCCGACGGCCGGGTGCAGTTGTCGCGCCAGCGCCGGACCGGCCAGTCCGAACTGCCGCCAATGACCGATCGGATCGGTCAAAGTGATGCTGTTCCGTTACGCGATCTATGTTGTGCGCTTAGCCTGCGCTTGGTCGGGCAAGTTGAGCCTGTATGGCGAGGCTAGGTCTCCCGGGGTGCTCTGGTCAAGAACTCATGATCAAACCCCCCGAACGGAGAGAAGTTGCCGCGTCACGCACCGCTGATGCACGCCCGGACACCGGCGGACAAAACGGCAGCGGATCCGGCCGCCCGGCACGTCGGCCCTGCTCAGCCCGGCCCCTGCGGACGCACCCGCCCCGGCCGTACGCCCGGCGGGCTGTGACGCAACCGTCGGCCCCAGGGGGCGCCACCGGAGCCCAGGGCAGCCGCGCGTGCGCTACCGCCTTGATCGTCTGTCGCCGAACCGGCGGTTCGGGCGTCCGGGGCCGGTTCCCCGTCAACCGATCATGAGCACCAGGCGTGACCGGCGCACGGCACAGGCACCGGGCCAGACCGGCACGCCGCGCGGGGTCGGGGCGGGTCAGCGGGCGCCTGCGGCCAGCGCCGCCGTCACCAGTGCGGCGTTGTCGGGCGCGGTCGAGCCGTTGGGCAGCGACAGCGTGTCCTCCAGCCCGACGCGGCTGTGCAGCCCCCGGCGCACCGCCTCGGTCAGCACCGCCCAGGTCGCCGGCCCCTCGGCGTGCAGCAGGATCGGCGGGCCTCCGGCCGCAGGGGGCGGCAGCGCCGCCAGCATCGCGGCGGCGTCCGCCAGCGCCACCGCCGGGTCCTCGGCCATGCACTCGATCAGGATCCGCCCGGCCGGCACCCGCCAGCGCGCGTACGCCCCGACCGCGTCGACCGTCCAGAGCCCCGCCTCGACCATGACGCCCCGCTCGTGCAGCGCCGCCGCCACCGCCTCCGCACCCGGCTCGTGCGCGTTGACCGAGGCGAAGTCGGGCAGCACCCGCCAGGCCCGGACGGCGGCCACCCGGGCGGCCGGCTCCGGCGCGATCCAGGCCCCGGTGCTCACCCCGACCGGCAGCCCCGGCCGGGCGGCCCGGATCGCGTCGAGCGCGGCGGCGACCACCGACGGGTGCAGGGACTCCCGGCCGGCGGCGTCCCGGGGGTGGACGTGCACCGCGCCGGCGCCCAGCCCCGCGCAGCGGGCCGCGTCGGCCGCCAGCTCGGCCGGGGTGACCGGCACCGCCGGATGCTCGTCACGCCCCCGGGCCCCATTGAGACACGCCTTCAGCATGGAAGCCTCCCTCCGGCCCGCTTCAGCATGGCAGCTCCCGCAGCCAGCCTCGGCGGACCACGGCGCGACGCGCCTTGAGCGCCGGGTCCCGCCGCGGTGGGGTGCACAGGGCCCCGGCCGATCGGGCCGCCCCGTTCACCCGAGGGAGCGGTTGTCCCGGTCCAGCTCGCCCTCGGCGTCGGCGAGCGCGTCGGCGTCGATCTGCTCGGCGAACTCGGCCGCCTCCGCGCTCTGCGCGGCGAGCGCGTCCTTCACCGCCCGGATCGCCACGCCCGGCGGGTAGCCCTTGCGGGCCAGCATGGCCACCAGCCGCCGGAAGACCGCGTCCGGCTCGCCCCGGGCGGTGCGCAGCTTGCGCTCGACCAGGGCGCGGGCGGTCTCGGCCTCGGTCTCCTCGTCGAGCTCGCCCAGCGCCTCGCTCGCGACCTCGCCGTCCACCCCGCGCTGGCGCAGCTCGTTGGCGAGGGCCCGGCGGGCCAGGCCCCGGCCGGAGTGCCGGCTGGCCACCCACGCCCGGGCGAACGCGGCGTCGTCGATGATGCCGACCTCGTCGTAGCGGTCGAGCACCTCCGCCGAGACCTCGTCGGAGACGCCCCGCTTCGCCAGCGCCCCGGCCAGCTCGGCCCGGGTGCGGGGCCGGACGGCGAGCTGGCGCAGGCAGATCTCCCGCGCCAGCTCGGCCTCGTCGCGCGGTGGGGCCGGGGGCGCCTCGGGGTCGGTGTCGTCGGTCCGGTCGCGCCGGGCCCGACGGGGCCGGGGCGCGTTGTCGTCACCCGCGCGGGCAGGGCTGGCATCCCAGCCCCGCCCGGTGCGGGCGCGTCGTCCTGCCACGGGTCAGGGACCGGTCAGAAATCGACCGGCGGCAGCTCCGGGCCACCGGCGGCGTCACCCGCGCCGACCCCGACGCCGAGCTTCTCCAGGATCTTCTTCTCGATCTCGGCGGCGACGTCCGGGTTCTCCCGGAGGAACTCGCGGGCCTTCTCCTTGCCCTGGCCCAGCTGGTCGCCGTCGTAGGTGTACCAGGCGCCGGACTTGCGGATGATCGCCTGCTCGACGCCGACGTCGATCAGCGAGCCCTCGCGGGAGATGCCCTTGCCGTACATGATGTCGAACTCGGCCTGCTTGAACGGCGCGGCGACCTTGTTCTTCACGACCTTGACCCGGGTGCGGTTACCGACCACGTCGGTGCCGTCCTTGAGGCTCTCGATGCGGCGCACGTCGAGCCGGACCGAGGCGTAGAACTTCAGCGCCCGGCCACCCGTGGTGGTCTCGGGGCTGCCGAACATCACGCCGATCTTCTCGCGGAGCTGGTTGATGAAGATGGCCGTGGTGCCGGTGTTGTTGAGCACACCGGTGATCTTCCGCAGCGCCTGGCTCATCAGCCGGGCCTGGAGACCCACGTGGCTGTCGCCCATCTCGCCCTCGATCTCGGCGCGCGGCACCAGCGCGGCCACCGAGTCGATCACGATGATGTCGATCGCGCCGGAGCGGACCAGCATGTCCGTGATCTCCAGCGCCTGCTCGCCGGTGTCCGGCTGGGAGACCAGCAGGGCGTCGGTGTCGACGCCGAGGGCCTTGGCGTATTCCGGGTCGAGCGCGTGCTCGGCGTCGACGAAGGCGGCGATGCCGCCGGCCCGCTGGGCGTTCGCCACCGCGTGCAGAGCCACCGTGGTCTTACCGCTGGACTCCGGGCCGTAGATCTCGACGACCCGGCCCCGGGGCAGGCCGCCCACGCCGAGCGCCACGTCGAGCGCGATCGAACCCGTCGGGATCACGGAGGTCTGGACGACCGGCCGCTCCCCCAGCCGCATCACCGAACCCTTGCCGAACTGCTTGTCGATCTGAGCGAGAGCAAGGTCGAGTGCCTTCTCCCGGTCGGGCCCTGCGGCCATGTTTGCCACCCCTGCCTTCGCCGGCGTCTTTCCTGAGCTTCGCGTCACGCGGACACGCTAGGCGCTGGGTCCGACAGAAAACCAGCCGACCGGCCGTGAGCTGTGGACGAGCACCCCGCTGTGGACAATAGCCGAACAGGTGTACGAGGCGGCAAGCGACACGCGGAAGCCGCGAACCAGCTGCTCAGCGTAGTCGCGCGGGCACCCGGTCGGGATAGGCCGCGCAGACCGCCCGCCACACCACGTGGGTCTGCTCACCCGACGCCAGGGCCTGCTCGATGGTCCGCCCACCGAGCTGCGAGAGCACCTGGTCGCGGGCGATGCTGCCCGCGTAGCCGGGCCCGAAGGCCTCCTCCAGCCGGGACCAGAAGTCGGTCAGCCGCACGTGATCAGTCCTCCTCGTCCGGTGCCCCCACCGGCACCGGCCGCAACGCTAGCGTCACCAGGGGCAGCACCGCGACCGCCGCGAGTCCGGTGAGCACCGGATAACCGGCCGCCTCCACGACAAACCCGCTCACCGCCCCGGCGGCGGCGCCGGCCAGCCCCATGGTCAGGTCGGAGAGGCCCTGGACGCTCGGCCGGATCCCCACCGGCACCGACTCCGACAGCAGCGTCGAGCCCGCGACCATGGTCCCCGACCAGCCCAGGCCGAGCAGGAACAACCCGGCCGAGAGCCGGGCCGTGTGGTGCCCGGCCGTGCCGGCGACCGCGCACGCCGCGAGCAGCAGCCCGACGCCGCCGAGGATCACCGCCCGGCGGCCGACCCGGTCGGTGAGCCAACCCGCCACCGGGGCGAGGGCGTACATGCCGGCGATGTGCAGGCTCAGCACGAGACCGACCACCCGCAGCACGTCGGCGTCGTCGTGCCACTCGTGCAGGCGCACCGGGGTCATCACCATCACCGCGACCATGACCAGGTGGCCGACCGCCACCGACACGATGCCGAGCCGGGCGGCCGGCCGCGCGCGTACCACCGTCCAGGCGGCCCGCATGCCCGCGGCGCGTCGGGCGGTCGGCGGCGGCGCGACGACGGGGGTCGCCGTGGCGCCGGCCGGGCCGGCGGCCGCCAGCCGGCGCGCCGTGAGCAGCGGGTCCGGTCGCAGCAGCGCCAGGATCGCCCCGGCGGCCAGCACGAGCGCGACGGCGCTGAACGCGAACGGGCCGGCCAGCGTCGGCAGCCCCCAGCCGCTGGTGGTGCGGTCGGCGAGCGAGGCGAAGTTCGGCGCGGCGACCGCGCCGATGGTGGTGGCCCAGACGATCAGCGAGAGCTGGCGGCCCCGGCGCGCCGGGGCCGCCAGGTCGACCGCCGTGTAGCGGGCCTGGAGGTTGGCCGCGTTGCCGCCGCCGAACAGGAGCATGCCGAGGAAGAGCAGCGGCACCCAGCGGGTCACCGCGGCGAGGACCACCAGAGCACCGCCGGCCGCGCCGGTCAGGTAGGCCACGACCAGGCCGGGCCGCCGGCCACGGGCGGTCATGATCCGGGTGACCGGCACGGCGAGCAACGCCCCGCCGACCACGGCGGCGCTGCTGACCAGGCCCGCGACGGCGGTGCCGGCGATGTCGGAGGCGAGCAGCGCCCCGACGGCGACGCCGATGGTCACCCCGATCCCGCCGATGATCTGGGTGACGAAGAGCAGCCGCAGGGTACGCCGCTGGATGGGCGCGACGTCGGGCGCGGCGAGCGGCGCGGCGAGGTCGGTGGCCATGGCGGCTCCTTCGAGGTAAGGGGCGAGGTGCCGTTTCATCCTTGCGCACCCGCCCCGCCGCCGGGCAGTCGGTCGACGCTAGAGCCCGAGGCCGCGGCCGATGATCTCCTTCATGATCTCGGTGGTGCCGCCGTAGATCGTCTGCACCCGCCCGTCCAGCCAGGCCTTCGCCACCGGGTACTCCAGCATGTAGCCGTAGCCGCCGTGCAGCTGCACGCAGCGGTCGGCGACCCTGTTCTGCAACTCGGTGGTCCACCACTTCGCCTTGGCCGCGTCGGTGACCGAGAGCCGGCCGGCGCCGTACTCCGCGACGCAGTGGTTGACGAAGGTCCGGGCGATGGTGACCTCGGTGTCCAGCTCCGCCAGCAGGAAGCGGTTGTGCTGGAACGCGCCGATCGGCCGGCCGAACGCCTGCCGGGAGCGGGCGTGGTCGAGGGTGAGGGCGAGCAGCCGCTCGGCGGCGGCCACCGCCGCGACCGCGATGCTGAGCCGTTCCCGGGGCAGGTTGGCCATCAGGTGGTAGAAGCCGTGGTTCTCGGTGCCGATCAGGTTTTCCGCCGGCACCCGGCAGTCGTCGAAGAACAGCTCGGCGGTGTCGTTGGCCTTGAGCCCGACCTTGGCCAGCCGCCGGCCCCGGGAGAAGCCGGGGGTGCCGCTCTCCACCGCGATCAGGCTCACCCCGTGCGCGCCCTGGTCCGGCGCGGTACGCACGACCACGACCACCAGGTCGGCCAGTTCCCCGTTGGTGATGAAGGTCTTCTGGCCGTTGAGCACCCAGCTGTCGCCGTCACGGACCGCGCCGGTGCGGATCCCGGCCAGGTCGGAGCCGGCCCCGGGCTCGCTCATCGCGATCGCGGTGACCAGGTCGCCGGAGCAGAACCCGGGCAGCCAGCGCTTGCGCTGCTCGTCCGTGGTCAGCTCGGTCAGGTACGGCGCCACCACGTCGTTGTGCAGGCCGAAGCCGAGCCCGGTGCAGCCGGCGGCGATGATCTCCTCGTCCAGCACGGCGTTGAACCGGAAGTCGCGCTGCCCGCCGCCGCCGTACTCCGTGTCGACGTCCATGCCCAGCAGGCCGGCGGCCCCGGCCCGGCGCCACACCTCGCGGTCGACGATCCCGTCGGCCTCCCAGCGCTCGTGGTGGGGCACCGCCTCGCGGGTCAGGAACTCGCGGCACAGCTCGCGGAACTCCTCGTGGTCGCGCTCGTAGAGATGCTGCTCCATGGCGGCAAGTGTGGCACCGCTCACCCACCCTGCCCAGGGCCGCCGGCGCTCCCCGCACTCGCTCGGGCCGTGCACGGGGTGGAGCGCGGGCCTGCCGCCCTGACTCGACATGCGTCCTGCAACGGGGCAGGCGCGGCCGGGGTGGACCCATCGCTTCCTTTGGAGCTGATGTCGCAAACGCATCAGCAACCAGGACGCCCCGATGTCGCAAACGACTCAGCTCGAAAGGTCCAGCGCGGCACCCCTTGCCGCTGCCCGGCCCGAGTCGAGCCCGCTGCCAGGCCCGGGACCGCTGCCCTGCCCGAGCTCCAGCCCGCTGCCCGGCCCCAGCCCGGTCAGGGCCTCGCTACCGGCGGGCCAGGGCGCGGGCGGCCACGGTGAGGTCGGCGACCAGCCCCTCGTACGCCTTGTCCTGGTCGTCCGCGCGCAGCACGGCGGACGGGTGGATCGTGGCCAGCAGCCGCGCCGGCGGCGCGTCGGCGACGCCGCCGCGCGCGTCCACCGGCACCCGCCGGAAGTCCTCCGGGTGCTGGGCCGACTCCGGCCAGGGCAGCAGTTCGCCCCGCTGCCGGGTGACCCGGAACGTCGGGCCGAGCAGGGCCTTGGCGGCGGTGGCGCCGAGCACCACCACGACCTCCGGGCGCAGTTGGGCGAACTCGGCCACCAGCCAGGGCCGGCAGGCCGTGATGTGCACCCGGTCCGGGGTCTGGTGGATCCGCCGCTTGCCGCGCTGCTCGAAGCGGAAGTGCTTCACGGCGTTGGTGAGGTAGATGTGGCCGGGGTCGAGCCCGGCGTCGTCGACCGCCCGGCGCAGCAGCCGGCCGGCGGGGCCGACGAACGGCAGGCCCTTCTGGTCCTCCATGTCGCCGGGCTGCTCGCCGACGAAGACCACCCGCGCGCCCGCGTCGCCGCGCCCGAAGACCGTCTGAGACGCGTCACGGTAGAGCTCGCAGCCCCGGCAGCCGGTGGCGGCGGCGCGCAGGTCGTCGAGGGTGTCGGCCCGCGGCGGGATGAACTGCTGCGCGCCCGGCGCGGTCTCGGGAGCGGTCTGCTCGGCCATGGCGACTGTTCTACCCCGCGCGGGGTGGAACACGCGCGGGGACCCGCCGCAACGGGACACGCGGGCCCCGGACCCGCCGGGAAGTGGCGGAACCAGGCGCCCGCGACGGGCCCGGCCGGCTCACGCGGCGAAGCCGCCGGGCGGGGTGGGCCGGACCGCCCGGGCCACCGCGTCGGCCAGGTCCGGGATCTCCGCCTCGTCCAGCGAGCTGACGGTGATCCGCAGCGCCGGCGGGCCGGCGATGCGGTGCAGCGCGCCGGGGGCGACCGCCCAGCCGGCGTCGCGCAGCGCGGTCAGCACGCTGGTCTCGTCGTCGACCGGCAGCCAGACGTTGATGCCGCTGCGCCCGTGGGCGACCACGCCGTGTCGGGCGAGCGCGCCGATCAGCCCCACGCGCCGCCGCTCGTAGCTGCCGGCGGCCCGGTCCACCAGCTCGGCCACGGCCGGGTCGCGCCAGAGCGCCAGGACCAGTCGTTGCAGCACGGTGGAGACCCAGCCGGCGCCGACCCGCGCCCGGCCGGCCACCCGGGCCACCGTGGTCTCGTCGCCCACCAGCACGGCCAGCCGCAGGTCCGGGCCGAACGGCTTGCTCACCGAGCGGACGAAGGCCCACGTCGGGGTCGCCCCGGCGAGCGGGTGCAGCGGTACGCGGGCCAGCTCGGCGGCGTGGTCGTCCTCGATCAGCAGCAGGTCGGACCGGCCGGCGAGCAGGGCGCGCAGCTCCCCGGCCCGCTCGGCGGAGACCGCCGCGCCGGTGGGGTTCTGGGCCCGGCTCGTCACGATCAGCGCCCGCGCGCCGGCGGCGAGCGCGGCTCCGACCCCGCCGACGAGCGGGCCGTCGTCGTCGACCGGCACGCCGATCGGCCGCAGCCCGAGCGCGGCGACCAGGTCGAGCAGGTTGGCCCAGCCCGGGTCCTCCAGGGCGACCGCGTCCCCGGGGCGCAGGTGCGCGCCGAGCAGGCGCTCGATGCCGTCCAGCGCGCCGCCGGTGACGGTCAGCTCCGTCGCCGGCACGCCGTCGGCGACCAGCCGCTCCCGGGCCGCCTCGGCCAGCTCGGGCAGCACCCCGGCCGCGGGGTAGCCGACCGGCGGCCCCGCGGCGGCGGCCAGACCGGCCAGGTGCTCCCCGAGGGGTGGCAACAGCCGCACGTCCGGCTCGCCCCGGGAGAGGTCGCGCAGGCCGGGGGCGGTCGGCGGGCGCAGCGCGGAGCGGCGGGCCGCCACCGGCGGGCGGGGGCGGACCCGGGTGCCGTGCCGGCCGGCGGTGACCACCAGGCCCCGCTGGCGCAGTTCCTGGTAGGCCCGGGCCGCGGTGGCCGGGCTCACCGCGAGCTGGGCGGCGAGCTCCCGCACCGGCGGCAGCGCGTCGCCGGGGGCGAGGGCGGCGCAGCGGATGCCCGATTCGATGCTGGCCGAAATCTCGGCGGCCGTCGTACCGACGACCTGATAGCGTGCTGACACAATCAGGGATTGTACTAGAACAAAGGTCGAGCCATGTACGCACCCACCGACCGGACCACCGCCAGCCGCTCCCGGGAGCGGATGAGCTACGACGAGGCCGCCGCGCACGCCGTCCTCGACGAGGCGTACGACTGCGCGCTCGGGTTCACCGTCGACGGCGAGCCCCGGGTCCTGCCGACCCTGCACGTCCGCGTCGGCGACACCCTCTACCTGCACGGCTCCACCGGCAGTCGGCCGCTGCTCGCCGCCCGGGGCGACGGGCTGCCGGTCTGCGTCGCGGTCACCCTGCTCGACGGCCTCGTCTACGGCCGCTCGCAGTTCCACCACAGCGCCAACTACCGCTCGGTGGTCGCGCACGGCACCGCGCGGCTGGTCACCGACGAGCGGGAGAAGGCCCGGGTGCTGACCGCCCTGGTGGAGAAGGCCGCGGCCGGGCGCAGCGCCGACAGCCGGCCCCCGTCGCGCCGGGAGCTGGCCGAGACGGCCGTGCTGGCCCTGCCGCTGCGCGAGGTGTCGGTCCGCGCCCGCACCGGCGGCGTACGCGACGAGGAGGCCGACCTCGCCCTGCCGCACTGGGCCGGCGTGGTGCCGCTGCGGCTGAGCGCCGGGACGCCCGAACCCGACGCCGGGGTGGCCGTGCCGGTGCCGGCGTACCTGCGGCCGGAGACGTCGCCGTGGCTCGATCCGGCGGTGCTGCGCGGGGAGCACGTGCTGCTGGAACCGCTCGACCTCGCGCACGCCGACGAGCTGCACGCCGCGACCGCCGACCCGGAGGTCTGGCGGCACCTGGGCAGCCCGCTGCCGGCCGACCCGGCCGGCACCGCCGGGCAGATCGCCGCCGCGCTGGCCGCGCACCGGCGGGGCGAGCGGGTGCCGTGGGTACAGCGCTGCGCGGTGACCGGCGCGGTGGTCGGCACCACCTCCTTCTACGAGGTGGACCCGGAGCGCCGGGCGGTGGCGATCGGCTACACCTGGCTGGGCCGGCCCTGGTGGCGCACCGGGATCAACACGGAGGCGAAGCTGCTGCTGCTCACCCGCGCCTTCGAGGAGCTGGGCGCGGTGCGGGTGGTCTGGCACACCGACATCCGCAACGAGCGCTCGCAGCGGGCCATCGAGCGCCTCGGCGCGTCCCGCGAGGGGGTGCTGCGCCGGCACCGGCTCCGCCCGGACGGCTCCTGGCGGGACACCGTGCAGTATTCGATGACCGTCGACGAGTGGCCGAACGCACAGGTCACGCTCCGGGAAAGGCTTCGCCGGGCGGCACCCGTGGCCTCATGATGGCGGGCGTGCTGGGCATCACCGACATCTGGACGTACGTGCTGGGCACCGTGGCGATCGTTCTGCTGCCCGGGCCCAACTCCCTCTTCGTGCTCTCCACCGCCGCGCAGCGGGGCGTGGCGGCCGGCTACCGGGCGGCCGGCGGGGTCTTCGTCGGCGACGGGGTGCTGATGTTCCTCTCCGCCGCCGGCGTGGCGTCGCTGGTCCAGGCGTACCCGCCGCTCTTCCTGGTGATCAAGTACGCCGGCGCCGCGTACCTCGGCTATGTGGGGTTGACGATGCTGCGCGGCGCGTGGCGCCGCTGGCGGACGCGCAACGACCCGGACGCCCCGCGGCTCATCGACGCCGCGCGGCCGGCGGCGATGCGCAGCCCGTTCCGCAAGGCGCTGGTGATCAGCCTGCTCAACCCGAAGGCGATCCTCTTCTTCGTCTCGTTCTTCATCCAGTTCGTGGACCCGGGCTACGCCTGGCCGGCGCTGTCGTTCCTGCTGCTCGGACTGATCGCACAGGTCACCAGCGTGCTCTACCTGACCGCGCTGATCTTCACGGGCACGTTCCTGGCGGCCCAGTTCCGCCGGCGCCACCGCCTGGCGGCCGGCGCCACCACGGGCGTCGCCGCGCTCTTCCTCGGCTTCAGCCTCAAACTGGCCACCGCCACCGCCTGACCCCGGCCGGGTCAGGTGCCGTCGCCGCCGCCGGAGCCGCCGATGCCGGCTCCGCCGGCGGTGCCGCCCAGCCCGAAGCCGGGGTGGATCGGCTCGTCCGGCGGGCGGCTGACGTGCGCCGACCCGGAGAGGGTCGCGGACCAGTCGGCGTGCGCCGCGGCGGCGGCGTGCCGGTTGATCGCCGCGCGCAGCCAGGCGTCCACGATCGCGACCCAGTCCCGCTGGTCGGCGCCGGTGTGCCAGACCCGGAACCGGCTGATGCTCTGGTGGGTGATCCCGGCCAGGGCCAGCCGCCGGTCCATCCAGAGGATCACCTCCAGGCCGGCCGGGTCGGCGACGAAGATCAGCTCCAGCTCGGTGATCGGCCCGGCGTAGAGCGGCGCCACCCAGTAGCCCAGCCGCTGGTGCAGCGGCAGGGCCTGCGCCACCCCGGGCAGCCGCCCGTCGACCAGACCGGCCTGGCGCATGCTGAAGCCGAGCGTGTCGAGCGCCGCCAGGACGTGCGCCTGGGTGGGCAGCGGATGCACGAAGACCGGCACCATGGCGCCCTGGTCGAGCCGGGGCTCGACGGCCACCTCCGTGCGTAGCCCCGTCCGCAGGCTGAGCAGGGGCACCCCACCGAACACGGTCACCGGGGTCTCCCACGGCAGCGGGAACTCGAACGGGATCGACCGGCCCCGCCCGGCCCGCAGCACGAAACCGTCGGCCACCGTCGCCTGGTGGAACTGCACCAGGCGACGGGGCGCGTCCGGGTCCTCCGGCTCGGCCGTGGTGACCAGGCCGAGCCGGACGTGCAGGACGGGCACGTCGGTGGAGCCGGCGATGACGGTGACCCGCCCCGGCAGGCGCAGCCCGGGGCGGGTGCTCGGGTTGGCCAGGGCCGTCCGCACCGACAGGCCGGTCCAGCCGGACTCGGGTGACACTCCCGTCAACCGCACGGCACTCCCCCGTCCGCCCCCGGGCCGGGCCCGCTCAGCCGCCCGCGAGCCCCGCCGGCCGGGACCGCGGTGTCCGCCGCGGACCTCGCGCGCGGGGCCACCCCCCACGGTCGCGGACCTCCCGCGGGGGGCACCCTCCATGGTCCCGGACCCCGCGGGTGGCCGCCCCGACTTCGGCGAAGAGCGGCCACCTGTCCGGTCTCATCTCATGCGTCGCCCGCGCGGCACCGGGTCGGTCTCGTCGTCGAACTCGCCGATGACCTCCTCCAGCAGGTCCTCCAGCGCGACGAACCCGATCGGCCGGGTCGGCCCGCCGCCGTTGCGCACCAGCGCGAGCTGGGACTGCCGGGCCCGCATCTCCGCCACGGCCTCGGAGACCGAGGCCGAGGCCGGCAGGGTGAGGGCGTTGGTCATCAGGTCGGCGGCGGTGACCGTGCGGCCCGTGGTGGTGGCGCGCACCGCCTCCCGGACGTGGACCAGGCCGCAGACGTCGCCGTGGGCGTCCAGCACGGCCAGCCGCGACCGGCCGCTGTCCCGGCTGACCTGCTCGATCCGGTCGGCCCCGTCGTCGCGGCGCACCGTCACCATCTGGTGGAACGGCTCCATCACCTGGGCCACCGTGGTGCCCTGCAACTCCAGCATGCTGGTCAGCATCTGGTGCTGCTCGGCGCCGAGCAGGCCGTGCTCGCGGGACTGCTCCAGCAGCATGCGCAGCTCGTCCGGGCCGTGCACCTGGGCGAGCTGGTCCTGCGGGTTGACCTTGACCAGCCGCAGCATCACGTTGGCCAGCGCGTTCATCACCGACAGCACCGGCCGGGCGACCCGCGCGAAGGCGCGGAACGGCAACGCCAGCAGCACCGCCGAGCGCTCCGCGTCGGTGATCGCCCAGGACTTCGGCGCCATCTCCCCGACCACGAGGTGCAGGAAGGTGACGACGCTGAGCGCGAAGACGAGCGCGACCACGTGGCTCGCGGCGTCCGGCAGCCCGACCGCGTGCAGCAGCGGGCTGAGCAGGTGCTCGATCGCCGGTTCGGCGAGCGCGCCCAGGCCCAGGGTGCAGAGGGTGATGCCGAGCTGCGCGCCGGCGAGCATCAGCGACAGCTCGCGTACGCCGTCCAGCGCGGCCCGGGCGGCGCGGCCGCCACCGGCGGCCGCGTGCTCCAGCCGGTAACGCTTGCTGGCCACCAGGGCGAACTCGGCGGCCACGAAGAAGCCGTTCAACGCCAGCAGGATCACCGACGTGAAGAGTGCGATGCCGGGGCTCACGCGGACACCTCCCCCGGCTCGGCGATCCGCAGCCGTACGGAGTCGGCCACGTGCCGGTCGACGGCCAGCACCTCGACCAGGGCGCGCGGCTCGTCCGCGCCGTCCTCGCCGTCGGCCGGCAGGCTGATCTCCAGCCGGTCACCGACCTCGGGGACCCGCCCCAGCTCCCGCATGACCAGGCCGGAGAGCGTGTCGTACTCCGGGGCCTCGGGCAGCGAGATTCCGGTGCTGTCGGCGACCTCGTCGATGCGCCAGCGGGCCGGCACCACCCAGGAGCCGTCCTCCTGCCGGGCCGGGGCCCGCTCCGGCGGGTCGTCCTCGTCCCGGATCGGGCCGACGAGTTCCTCGGCGATGTCCTCCAGCGTGATCACGCCGGCGAAGCCGCCGTACTCGTCGACCACGCAGGCCAGTTGCCGGTGCCCGGAGCGCAGCCGGTCCAGCACCGTCGGCAGCGGCAGCGTCTCCGGCACCAGGAGCGGGGGGCCGGCGACCGCGCTGACCGGGGTGGTCGCGCGCCGCTCCGGGGGTACGCCGAGCACGTCGGCGATGCCGACGACGCCGACCAGGTCGTCGACGCCCTCGGTGCCGCGCACGGGGAAGCGGGACTTGCCGGTGTCCAGCAGCTCGACCACCCGACTGAGCGGTTCGTGCGCGCGTACGGTGTGCACGTCGACGCGCGGCACCATCGCCTCGCCGGCGGTCAGCTCGCGGAAGTCGAGCCCCCGGTCGAGCAGCGTGGACATCTCGGCGGTCAGGTGCCCCTCCTGGCGGGACTCGGCGATGATCTGCTCCAGGTCCTGCGGGGTGGCGCCGCTGGGCAGCTCCTCGATCGGCTCGATGCCGACGCGGCGGAGCAGCCGGACCGCGGCCCGGTCGAAGAGCTTGATCAGCGGACCGGCGACCTTGAGGTACATCAGGGTGGAGCTGCTCAGGGCCTTCGCGAGGGGCTCGGGCCGGGCGATGGCGAGGTTCTTCGGGGCCAGCTCACCGAGGACCATCTGCACCACGGTGGCGATGGTCAGGGCCAGGACGACCGAGAGCGGCAGGCTGACGGCCGTGGAGACGCCGGCGACCCCGAGCAGTTCGGCCAGCCCGGCGCCGAGGAACGGCTCGGCGACGTAACCGACCAGCAGGGCGGTGACGGTGATGCCGAGCTGCGCGCCCGAGAGCATGAACGACAGCCGCCCGGTCACCTCCAGCGCCCGGGCGGCGGCCTTGTCGCCGTCGTCGGCCAGCTGCTTGAGCCGGCCCCGGTCCACGGCGACGTAGCCGAACTCCTGGGCCACGAAGTAACCCGTGGCGACGGTGAGAACGATGATGAGAAGAAGACCAACGACGATCAACACGGGTCGCTCAGGGCTCCCGGGGACGTCGGGGTCGGGGTACGCCGGGCACGACCCGGCTGGCTACTGCTGCCCTCCTGGGCAGAAGAGTCGATCATGCGGCCCATTTTATCGGGATCGGCTGGATATCCGCTGAAGGTGTGCGGAAGGCCCTCCGGCGTCCGGGGCCGCCGGGTCGGCGGGGGGCCTCCGGGGCGTCAGCTCTGGCTGATCCGCACGTCGCCCACGGCCGTCTCCACGAGGCTGGCGCCGCTGGCGGGCGGTCAGCGGTCGGCGAGTTCGTCGGCGTCGAGCAGCGCCGGGTCCACCCGCCCGGTGCGGTACGCGGCCCGCCCGATCATCTGGGCCGCCACCGGCGCGGTGGCCAGCTGGAAGACCCCGACCAGCGCCACCATGCCCAGGTCGGCCGGGGCACGCAGCCGCAGCGCCAGGCCGAGCAGCAGGAGCAGCACCCCGAGCACCTGCGGCTTGGTCGCGGCGTGCATCCGGTCCAGCGTGCCCGGGAAGCGCAGCACCCCGATCCCGGCGGCGAGGCTCAGCAGGGCGCCGACCACCAGGCAGCCGCCGCCCAGCCAGTCGGCCAGCGTGCCCCACATCACGCCTCCCCGTCCTCGCGGACGGCGAAGCGGACCAGCGACACCGATCCGACGAAGCCGAGCATGGACAGCGCCACCAGCACCGGCAGCGTGGTGGCGTGGCGGTTGACCGCGGCCTCCGCGCCGACCGCGCCCACCATCGTGGCGAGCAGCATGTCGGCCGCGACCACCCGGTCGATCAGCGACGGCCCCCGGTAGAGCCGGATCAGGGCCAGCAGCGCGGTCACCGAGAACAGGGTGGTGAGGGTGACGGCGAGGAACGTGGTCACGGGTCAGGTCCCCTCTCGACGGGATCGGCGCTCACCCGGCGGACCTCGGCGACGGAGCCGACCGCGCGCACGAGCCGCCGCTCGACCGCGAGGATCCGCTGCCGGCTGCCGCTGAGGTCCTGCGGGCCGTGGGTGTCGAACACGTGCACGTAGAGGACTCCGACGTCCCGGTCCACCTCGACGATCAGCGTGCCCGGCACCAGCGAGATCGCCTCGGCGGTGAGCGCCAGGTTCAGGTCGGTGCGGATCCGCAGGCGGACCGCGATGATCGCCCCCCGGGGCCGGTAGCCGGGCTGCACCGCGACCCGGGCGACGTGCGCGCTGGCGCTGACCAGCTCACCGACGAAGCGCAGCGCGAAGACCAGCAGCGGTCCGGGGCGCAGCCGGCCGCCGAAGCTCACCGGCGGCAGCGGGAAGAACAGCAGTACGGCACCGGCCACCAGCGCCCCGCCCGCGAGGTTGCCCCAGGAGAAGTCCCCCCAGAGCAGGCTCCAGACCAGCACCAGCCAGCCGAAGGCGATCAGCTGGTCGCGCCGCCGCCCCCGCCCGCGCGGCGGCGCCCCGGGGGCCGGGGTCACGGGGCACCGGCCGGCAGCACGGAACGGATGTACGGGGTGCGCTCGCGCAGGTCGGCCGCCGCGTCGGCGGTGACGTCGAACAGCGGCCCGGCGACGACGGTCAGCGCCAGCCCCAGCCCGACCAGCGCGATCGTCGCGCCGACCATCAACGCGGGCAGGCGGACGACCGGCTCGGTCGTGGCGAGTCGGGGAGCGCGCCAGAAGGCGATGTTCCACACCCGCGAGGCCACGTAGAGGGTGAGCAGGCTCGTCACCGTCCCCGCCGCGACCAGCACGCCGGGCAGCGGCTCGCCGGCCGCGACGCCGGCCTGGAGCAGGCCGAGCTTGCCGAGGAACCCGGAGAAGGGCGGCACGCCGGCGAGGTTCATGGCCGGGACGAAGAAAAGGACGCCGAGCAGCGGGGCCGCCCGGGCCAGCCCGCCGATGCGGCGCAGGTCGGTGCTGCCGGCCCGCTCCTCGACCAGCCCGGCGACCAGGAACAGCGTGGTCTGGATGGTGATGTGGTGCACCACGTAGAAGATCGCGCCGGAGAGCCCGGCCATGGTGCTCAGCCCCACTCCGAAGATCATGTAGCCGATGTGGCTGACCAGGGTGAACGAGAAGAGCCGCTTCATGTCGGACTGGGCCACCGCGCCGAGGATGCCGACCACCATGGTCAGCCCGGCCACCACCATCAGCGGTCCGGCGAGCCGACCACCGGGGAAGAGCAGCGTCTCGGTGCGGATGATCGCGTACACGCCGACCTTGGTGAGCAGGCCGGCGAAGACCGCCGTGACGGGGGCCGGCGCCGTCGGGTAGCTGTCCGGCAACCAGGCCGAGAGCGGGAAGACCGCCGCCTTGACCCCGAAGGCGAGCAGCAGCATCAGCTGCAGGGTCAGCCGTACGCCGTCGGGCAGCGCGTCCAGCCGGTGCGCCAGCTGGGCCATGTTCAGGGTGCCGGTGGCCGCGTACACCAGACCCACCGAGGCGAGGAAGATCATCGAGCTGAGGATGCTGACGACCACGTACGTCGAGCCGGTGCGGATCCGGGTCTCGGTGCCGCCGAGGGTGATCAGCACGAAGCTCGCGGCCAGCAGGATCTCGAAGCCGACGAAGAGGTTGAACAGGTCGCCGGCGAGGAACGCGTTGGTCACGCCGGCGGTCAGCACCAGGTAGGTGGGGTGGTAGATGGTCACCGGGGCGGTCTCGCCGACGTCCCCCTGCCCCTGGCCGACGGAGTAGAGCAGCACGCACAGGGTCACCGCCGAGGAGACCACCAGCATCAGCGCGGCGAGCTGGTCCGCGACCAGCACGATGCCCACCGGTGCCGGCCACCCGCCGACCTGGACCACCACCGGCCCGTGCCGGTACGCCTGCACCAGCAGCACCGCCGCCACCGTCAGCGTGGCCGCCAGGCAGCTCACGCTGACGACCCGTTGCAGCCCGGGCCACCGGGCCAGCAGCAGGGTCAGCGCCGCGCCCAGCAGCGGCACCACCACGGGCAGCGGCACGAGCCGGCTCATCGGGCGCTCCGTGGCGCGTACCCGGTCATCCGGGGCCGTCCCCGCGCCGGAACCGGCCCGGCGGCTCCGGGTCGACCTGCTCGGGGTCGGCGTCCGGGCCCTCGCCCCCGAAGTCGGCGGCGGCCGGCTCGTTGCGCTCGGCCGCCTGCCTGACCTGCCGGTCCTCGATGTCGTCGGGCACCTCGTCGTCGCCGGTGACATACCAGCTGCGGTAGCTGACCGCCAGCAGGAACGCGGTCAGCCCGAAGGTGATCACGATGGCGGTAAGGATCATGGCCTGCGGCAGCGCGTCGCTCAACGTGCCGGCGGGCGCCGTGCCGACCAGCGGGGCGGCCCCCGCGCGGCCGCCAAGCAGGATGAGCGCGTTGACCCCGTTGCCGAGCAGGATGACCCCGAGCAGGATCCGGGTCAGGCTGCGTTCCATCAGCAGGGTGACCCCGCAGCCGACCAGCACCCCGGCGGCGACGACCAGCACCAGGGTCGGTCCGGCCGCGCCCGTCCTCACGTCCGCTCCCCCCGCCGGTCGACCCGCAGCCCGCCCCCGGACTCGCCGGCCGCCTCGATGTGCCGGTCCACCTCGGCGCCGAGGCTGCGCAGGATGTCCAGCACCAGCCCGACCACCACCAGGTAGACGCCGACGTCGAAGAAGAGGGAGGTGACCAGGTAGAACTCGCCGATCACCGGCAGCCACAGGTCGATCCGGGCGCTCTGGAGCACCGACCCGCCCGCGAACAGGGCGACGGCCCCGGTGCCGATCGAGACGAGGAGGCCGGCACCGAGCACCGTGCCCGCGCCGACCGGGGCGGCCTCGGCCAGCTCGTAGCGGCCGCCGGCCAGGTAGCGCACGGCCAGCGCCAGGCCCGCCACGAGGCCGCCGGCGAAGCCGCCGCCCGGCGCGTTGTGGCCGGAGAAGAGCAGGAACAGGGAGAAGACCACCACCGTGTGGAAGACCAGCCGGGTCACCACCTCCAGCACGATCGAGCGCTGCCGCTCGTGCAGGGTCGCCCCGCCGCGCAGCCAGACCCGGTGCCCCGGCCGCTGCACCCGGCTCGGCGGCTCCGGGCGGCGGGGGCGGGGTCCGGTCCGGGACCGCTGGAAGACCAGGCTGGCCACGCCGGTCGCGGCCACCACCAGCACCGACAGCTCGCCCATGGTGTCCCAGGCCCGGATGTCGACCAGGGTCACGTTGACCACGTTGCGGCCGTACCCCTGGGTGACGGCGAGGTCGGGGAACGCGTCGGAGATGGTGGGTGCCCGCCGGGCCGAGGCGGCGGTGAGAGCCAGCCCGCCGACCACCACGCCGACGGCCAGCCCGATCACCCGGCGCACCCACCGCCGGCGTTTCGGGCGGGCCGAGAACCGCTCCGGCAGCCGGCGCAGCACCAGCACGAACACCGCGATGGTGGCGGTCTCGACGAGGAACTGGGTCAGCGCCAGGTCCGGCGCGCCGTGGACCACGAAGAGCATCGCGGTGCCGTAGCCCGTCATGCCCACCAGCAGCATCGCCGTCAGCCGCCGACGGGCGCCGACCGCGAGCACCGCCGCGACGGCGACGATCGCCACCACCAGGACCTGCAACGGGCTGTCCCAGAGGGCGATCCGGTCCTGCCACGGACGGGTGGCCAGCATCGCCCCGCCGGGCACCACGGTGAGCACGAGCAGGATGACGCCGAGGTACTGCGGCAGCGAGCCGCGCTGGGTGGCGCCGGTGACCTCGATGGCGAGCCGGTCGAAGCGGCGGGTGAACCACTCGTACCCCTGGTTGCCGCTGACCGGGACGTGCAGCCGGGCCAGCACCGGGGCGAGCGGCCCGCGCAGCGCGAACAGCGCCGCACCGCCGGCCACGGCCAGCGCGGAGAGGCCGAGCGCGGGGCTGAGGCCGTGCCACAGCGCCAGGTCCTTGCCGACGACGCCGAACAGCTCGGCGTACGGGCGGAGCAGGCCGTCGAGGATCCCGGCGGCCGGGCCGGCGACCAGCCCGACGGCGGCCAGCACGGCCGGCGGGGCGAGCATCGGCGCGGGGACCCGCCCGAGGACGGTCGGTGCCACGCCCGGCCGGGTGGCGAACGCCCCCCAGACGAGCCGGGCGCTGTAGGCGACGGTGAGCGCGGTGCCGGCCACCAGCACGGCGACGACGGCGGGCCGGTCGGTGAAGGCGGCCAGCACGGCCTCCTTGGCGACGAAGCCCACCAGCGGCGGCAGCCCGGCCATCGACGCGGCGGCGAGCACCGTCACGGTGACGAGCAGCGGGGCCCGGCGCCCCAGCCCGGACAGCTCCCGCAGGTCGCGGGTGCCGGCGCCGTGGTCGATGATGCCGACGACCAGGAAAAGCGGCGCCTTGAACAGGGCGTGGGCCAGCAGCATCGCCACCCCGGCCAGCGCGGTGTCCGGGGTGCCCGCCCCGATTGCCACCGCGATCAGGCCGAGCTGGCTGACGGTGCCGTACGCCAGCAGCAGTTTCAGGTCGGTCTGCCGCAGCGCGGCCCAGCCGCCGGTCAGCATGGTGGCCAGCCCGGCGACCACGACCACCGGCCGCCATGGCCCCGTGCTCGCCAGCGCCGGGGCGAGCAGCCCGATCAGGTAGACGCCCGCCTTCACCATCGCGGCGGCGTGCAGGTACGCGCTCACCGGCGTGGGGGCCGCCATCGCCACCGGCAGCCACGAGCTGAACGGCAGCAGCGCCGACTTGGACAGCGCCCCGGCGAGGATCAGCCCGACCGCCGTGACGAGGTACGCCCCGCCCGGCAGCGGGGCGGCGGCGATCTCGGACCAGCGGTAGGTGCCGGCGTGGCCGCCGAGCATGATGAACCCCACCAGCATCGCCAGCCCGCCGAGCGTGGTCACGGTCAGCGCCTGCGCCGCCGCCCACCGGCTGGCACGCCGCTCGGCGCTGTGCCCGATCAGCAGGTACGAGAAGATCGTGGTGAGCTCCCAGCAGACGTAGAGCAGCAGCAGGTCGTCGGCCAGGACCAGGCCGAGCATCGCCCCCGCGAAGGCCACCAGCACGGCCGCGAACCGGGCCACCCCGATGGACTCCCGGCCGAAGTAGTGGGCGCTGTAGACCAGGACCAGCGCGCCGACGCCGCCGACGAGCAGGGTCATCAGCCAGGACAGGGTGGTCAGCCGCAGCGCCAGGTCGACGCCGAGTTGGCCGATCCACGGGTACGTCTCGACCACCGCGCCGCCGTCGCGGACGGCGGGGGTGCGGGCCAGCGCCCACCCGAACGCGGCCGCCGGCGCCAGCGCCAGCGGATAGCAGGCGCGGGGACCCCACCACCGGGCGAGCAGGGGCGCGACGAGCGCCGCCACGAAGTGGAGGATCAGCAGTACGAGCACCCGCGCTCCCGGTCGAGGTGGCTGCGGCGCGCGCCGGAGGTGGGACGGCACCTAGGTGCGATCACACGCCAGTTCGCCGCCCGGCGGGCGGTTTTGCGCGAATTCGTCCCCGTTGCCGGGCGTGGCCGGTCAGCGGACGGCGACGGACCGGCGGTCAGCGAACGGCGGCGGGACGGCCGTCACCCACAACGGCGGGGCCAGCGGTCGGCGGACGGCGGCGGGCGGCGGGCGGCGGGCGGCCCGCTCAGCCGACGGCGACGTCGGCGGTGGGTGCGACGGGCTCCCGGGCGGGGCGTTCGCGACGGGGCTCCACCAGCAGGTCGGGACGGCCGAGCTGGACCACGACCTTGTTGACCACCCGCTGCGCGGCGGCGAGGGAGCGTACCGGCAGCAGCCGGCCCCGGCTCTCCCGCCGCAGCACGAAGTAGTGCACCGCGGCGCGGACCTGGCCCCGATCCACCGCGCTGGCCTGCGCGGTGGAGACGACCAGCTCGCGCAGCGCGGCGGCGAGCCGCTCGGCCAGCTCCAGCTCCGGGCCGGAGAGACCGGTGCGGACGGCGGCGAGGTGACTGTCGACCTTGCGGATGAGCACGTCGGTGCCGGGCTCGAAGCTCCGCTGCTCGACGGCCAATCCGATCCCCTCCACCCCAGGCTGACGCTCCGGGTGAAGTTACTTTATGTTGTGGGACACAAGCAAGCAGTTAAGTAAGACTTAACGGATTGACCGCGCAAACATCGCGTATGAGCCGGAGCAGGGCACTCCACCCCTGCCGTAGGCCTGGATGTCACACCGCCGGGGCAGGATGGATGGCGTGACGGAGGCGATGGCGGGTTTCGGCGCGGCCACCCGGGAGTGGTTCGGCGCCGCCTTCGCCGCGCCCACCGCCGCCCAGACCGGCGCCTGGAGTTCCGTCTCCGCCGGGCGCAACGCGTTGGTGGTGGCCCCCACGGGTTCGGGCAAGACGCTGGCCGCGTTCCTCTGGTCGCTCGACCGGCTGGCCCGCGAGCCTGCCCCGGCCGACCCCCGGCACCGGTGCCGGGTGCTCTACGTCAGCCCGCTCAAGGCGCTCGCGGTCGACGTCGAGCGCAACCTGCGCACCCCGCTCACGGGCATCCGGCAGGCCGCCACCCGCCTCGGCGTCGCCCCACCGGAGATCACCGTCGGGATGCGCACCGGCGACACCCCCGCCGACGAGCGGCGGGCCTTCGCCCGCACCCCGCCCGACATCCTCATCACCACACCCGAGTCGCTGTTCCTGCTGCTCACCTCCGCCGCCCGCGACTCCCTGCGCGGCGTCGAGACGGTGATCGTCGACGAGGTGCACGCGGTCGCCGGCACCAAGCGCGGGGCCCACCTCGCGCTCTCCCTGGAACGCCTCGACGAGCTGCTGCCCGCCCCGGCGCAGCGGATCGGCCTCTCCGCGACCGTCCGGCCGGTCGACGCGTGCGCCCGTTTCCTCGGCGGCGTCCACCCCGTCGACGTGGTCGCGCCGCCCACCGCCAAGACGATCGAGGTCAGCGTCCAGGTCCCGGTGGAGGACATGACCCGCCTCGACGAGCAGGAGCCGCCGGAGGACGACCTCGGCGGTCTCGGCGCGCGGCGGGCGTCCATCTGGCCGGCGCTGGAGGAACGCGTCTTCTCCCTGGTCAGGGCGCACCGCTCGACCATCGTCTTCACCAACTCCCGGCGTTCGGCGGAGCGCCTCTGCGCCCGGCTCAACGAGCTGGCCGGGCAGGAGCTGGTTGCCGCCGCGCTGGCCGCCCCACCCGCACGGCCCGACGGTGCGCTGGCCGCCCCACCCGCACGGCCCGACGGTGCGGGGGATGCCCCAGCCACAGGTCCCGGCGACGCGGGGACCGAGCTCGCGGGACGCGACGCCGGGGCCGAGGCCGGGCCCACGCCGGGCGGCGCGGACGAGTGGGGCGGGCCCGTGGGGCCGGCGCGCGTCGGCCGTCCGCCGGCGGAGCTGATGGCGCAGGCCGGGGCGGCGGCCGGGGCGCCGCCGGTGATCGCCCGCGCCCACCACGGCAGCGTCTCCCGGGAGGAGCGCAAGCACATCGAGGAGGCGCTCAAGTCCGGCCAGCTGCCCGCCGTGGTGGCGACCTCCAGCCTGGAGCTGGGCATCGACATGGGCGCCGTCGACCTGGTGGTGCAGATCGAGGCGCCGCCCAGCGTGGCCGCCGGGCTGCAACGGGTGGGTCGGGCCGGGCATCAGGTCGGCGCGGTCTCCCGCGGGGTGGTCTTCCCCAAGCACCGGGGCGACCTGCTGTCGTGCACGGTGGTGGCCGAGCGGATGGCCGACGGCGCGATCGAGGAGCTGCACCACCCGCGCAATCCCCTCGACGTGCTGGCCCAGCAGATCGTCGCCATGGTGGCGCTGGAGCCGTGGCGCGTCGGTGACCTGGCCGTGCTGGTGCGCCGGGCGGCGCCCTTCGCCGAGCTGCCCGACTCGGCGCTGCACGCGGTGCTCGACATGCTCTCCGGCCGCTACCCGTCGACCGCGTTCGCCGAGCTGCGGCCCCGGCTGGTCTGGGACCGCGCCACCGACACGCTCACCGGCCGGCCCGGCGCGCAGCGCCTCGCGGTGACCAGCGGCGGCACGATCCCCGACCGGGGCCTGTTCGGCGTCTTCCTGGCGGGGGCGGAGCGGGCCGCCCGGGTCGGCGAGCTGGACGAGGAGATGGTCTACGAGTCCCGCGTCGGCGACGTCTTCCTGCTCGGCTCGTCGTCCTGGCGGATCGAGGAGATCACCCCCGACCGGGTGCTGGTCTCCCCGGCCCCGGGGCAGGCGGCGAAGATGCCGTTCTGGAAGGGCGACCAGCTCGGCCGACCCGTCGAGCTGGGCCGGGCCATCGGCGCCCGCGTGCGGGCCCTGCTCAAGCAGGACGACGAGACGGCGGTCGCCGCGCTGCGGGCCGGCGGCCTCGACGACTGGGCCGCCGGCAACCTGATGGCCTACCTGCGCGAACAGCGCGCCGCCACCCGGTCCCTGCCCGACGACCGCACGGTGGTGGTCGAACGGTTCCGCGACGAGCTGGGCGACTGGCGGCTGGCCGTGCACAGCGTGCTCGGCGCCCGGGTCAACGGGCCGTGGGCGCTGGCCATCGGCCGCCGGCTCGCCGAGCGCTACGGCGTGGACGCCCAGGTGATGCCGTCCGACGACGGCATCGTGGTCCGCCTGCCGGACACGGCGGACGAGCCGCCCGGCGCCGACGTCGTGGTCTTCGAGCCGGAGGAGATCGCCCAGCTCGTCGAGGAGTCGGTCGGCACGTCCGCGCTCTTCGCGTCCCGGTTCCGCGAGTGCGCCGCCCGGTCGCTGCTGTTGCCCCGGCGCGACCCGCGCCGCCGCCAGCCGCTGTGGCAGCAGCGGCAACGCGCCGCCCAACTGCTCGACGTCGCCCGCGAGTACGCCGACTTTCCGGTCACCCTGGAGGCCGCCCGGGAGTGTCTCCAGGACGTCTTCGACCAGCCCGCGCTGGGCCAGCTGATGCGCGACCTGGCCGCCCGCAAGGTGCGCCTGGTCGAGGTGGAGACCCCCCAGCCGTCGCCGTTCGCCCGGTCGCTGCTCTTCGGCTACGTCGGTGCCTTCCTCTACGAGGGCGACGCGCCGCTGGCCGAGCGCCGGGCCGCCGCGCTGGCGCTGGACTCGACCCTGCTGGGCGAGCTGCTCGGCCGGGTCGACCTGCGGGAGCTGCTCGACCCCGCCGTGCTGGCCGAGACCGAGCGGCAGCTGCGCTGGCTGACCGAGCAGCGCCGCCCACGCGACGCGGAGGACGTGGTCGAGCTGCTCCGCGTGGTCGGTGACCTCTCCGAGGCGGAGCTGGCCGAGCGGGGCGCCTCCCCCGGGTGGCTGACCGAGCTGGCGGCGGCCCGCCGGGTGCTGCGGGTGCGCGTCGCCGGCGAGGAGCGCTGGGTGGGCATCGAGGACGCGGCCCGGCTGCGGGACGCCCTCGGCGTGGCCCTGCCGGTCGGGGTGGCCGAGGCCTACCTCGCCCCGGTCGCCGATCCGCTCGGCGACCTGGTCGCCCGCTACGCGCGTACGCACGGGCCGTTCGCCGCCGCCACCTGCGCGGCCCGCTTCGGGCTCGGCGTCTTCGTGGTCGAGCAGGCGCTGCGCCGGCTCGCCGCCACCGGTCGGGTCGTCGCCGGCGAGTTCACCCCTGACACGGTCGGCAGCCAGTGGTGCGACGCGGAGGTGCTGCGGCTGCTGCGTCGCCGGTCCCTGGCCGCGCTGCGCCGGGAGATCGAGCCGGTGCCGCCCCGCGCGCTGGCCGCGTTCCTGCCCCGCTGGCAGCAGGTGGGCTCGTCCGCGCGGGGGGTCGAGGCGCTGGCCGCCGCCGTGGAGCAGTTGCAGGGGGCGGCGGTGCCGGCGTCGGCGCTGGAACGGCTGGTGCTGCCCGGCCGGGTCGCCAACTACTCCCCCGCCCAGCTCGACGAGCTCTGTGCCAGCGGCGAGGTGCTCTGGGCCGGCTCCGGGGCGATCTCCGGCGGCGACGGCTGGGTCACCCTGGCGTACGCCGACGTGGCCCCCCTGCTGCTTCCCCCGCCCGACGAGGCGCTCACCCGCACCCCGCTGCACGACGCCGTCCTGGACGCGCTCGGCGACGGGCAGGCGTTGTTCTTCCGGTCGCTCTCCGACCGGGTCGACTCGACCGACGACGCCGCGCTGACCGCCGTCGTCTGGGACCTGGTGTGGGCCGGTCACCTCACCAACGACACCCTCGCCCCGTTGCGCGCGGCGCTCGGCGGCGGCGGGGCGCACAAGTCCCGGGCCACCGCGCCGCGCACCCGTTACCGGCGCCCCGGGCGGGTGGCCCTGCCGACGCGTGGCGGCCCGCCGACCGTCGCCGGCCGCTGGTCCCGCCTGCCGGAACGCGACACCGACCCGACCCGCCGCGCCGCGGCCCTCGCCGACGTGCTGCTCGAACGGCACGGCGTGGTGACCCGGGGCGCGGTGATGGCCGAGCAGGTGGTGGGCGGCTTCGCCGCGGTCTATCCGGTGCTCTCCGCGCTGGAGGAGCGCGGCGCGGCCCGGCGGGGCTACTTCGTGGAGGGACTGGGCGCGGCGCAGTTCGCCGTGCCGGGCGCGGTGGACCGGATCCGGGCGCTGGCCGAGCCCACCGACGGCGGGCGGGGGCGCGGCGGGCCCACCCTGGTGCTCGCCGCGACGGACCCGGCCAACCCGTACGGCGCGGCGTTGCCCTGGCCGGAGCGGGTGGTCGACTCGGGCGACGGGGCCGCCCCGGCGACCGGGCACCGGGCGGGGCGCAAGGCCGGCGCCGTGGTGGTGCTGGTCGCCGGCGACCTGGTGCTCTACGTCGAACGCGGCGGGCGGACGATCCTCTCCTTCACCGACGAGACCGACCTGCTGGCGGCCGCCGGCAAGGCGCTCGCCGACGCGGTCCACTCCGGCGCCCTGGGCGCGATGTCGGTGGAGCGGGCCGACGGCGAGGCGGTGCGCTCCTCGCCGCTGCGCGACGCCCTCACCGCCGCCGGCTTCCGCGCCACCCCGCGCGGCCTGCGCCTACGCGGCTGAGCCGCACCGGCACGTCCGGCACGGCTCACCCCCCAGCCGCCGGGCGGCGTGCCTTCGCCGGGAAGCAGTCCGGCCGCGACGCCGACCCACGTCCCCGACCCGCGGCTACCGGCTGCCGGCCGGGTGCGCGCGATGGTGCCCGCGGCGCGCTGAGCAGCAAGCCGGACCGCCGTCGTTCGCAGCTGGTGACACCCCCTACCGATCCTCAAGCTCCAGGCGCGGCCAGTCGGAAAGATCTCGCAGCAGCTGCCGGTCGTGCGTGGCGACCACGACGGCGGCGCTGGTGGCGCGTATCGCGTCGGTCAGCTCGTCGACCAGCGCCGACGACAGGTGGTTGGTCGGCTCGTCGAGCAGGATCAGGCTGGGCCGCCCGGCCAGCGCCAACGCCAGGTCGAGGCGCCGCTGCTGCCCCTGCGACATCCGCCCGATCGGCGTACGCATCGCATCGGAGCCCAGCAGCCCCAGCGCCCCGAGCGGAATGGCGTCGGCGTCGCGGAGCGCCCCGCAGCCCACCAGCCGCCCCACCCGGCGGGCGTACGCCTCGCCGGCGGTGAGGCCGGGGTTCTGCTCGGCGGTCTCCTGGGCGATCAGAGCGACCCGTGCCTCCTTCGCCGTCGAGACGTGTCCGTACGTGGGTTGGAGCGACCCGGCCAGCACCGCGAGCAGCGTGGACTTTCCGGCACCGTTCGCTCCGGTGACGAGCAGCCGGTCGCCGCCGTCGAGAGTGAGGTCGACCGGACCGTCCAGGCGCCCCCCGACGGCGACGGCGTGCGCCCGCACCTGTGGCGCACCCGGCCGGACGCCCAGGTCGGGCCATCGCAACGTCGGCGGCGGCTCCGGCACGTCGATCCGGTGCGACTCCAGGGCATCCTGCTGACGGTGCAGAGCCTGCACGACGCCCGGTGCCCGGGACTGGCGCTGATGCTTGCCGGTCCCCTTGTCCGGCCGCCAGCCGGTGGAGAGCCGGTCGCGGGCCTTGGACACCGCGTCCTGCAGCCGCCGGTGCTCGGTCTGCTGCTCTTCGTAGTCCTGCTGCCAGCGCTCACGTTCGTGACGCCGGGCGTCCTGCCAGGCGTCGTAGCCTCCGGCGTACAGACGCGGCTTGCCGTCGCGGGTCGGGTCGAGGTCGAGGAACCGGTCGGCGACGTCGCGCAGCAGCGCCCGGTCGTGGCTGACGACGGCGAGGCCGCCGTCGTGCTCGCGCAGCCTGCGGGTCAGGAAGTCCAGTCCGCCGGCGTCGAGGTGGTTGGTCGGCTCGTCGAGCAGCAGCACGTCGTGCCGCGCGCCGAGCAGGCACGCCAGCCGCACCCGGTAGCGCTGCCCGACCGACAGCGTCGACAACGGGCGGTCGCGGTCCGTACAAGCGCCGAGGGCCTCAAGTGCGACATCGATGCGACGCTCGGCGTCCCACGCGTCTAGCCGGGTGGCGGCGTCGAGCGCGGCGGCGTAGCGATCGTCGGCGGCGGGATCGCCCGCGGCGACGGCGCCGGTGGCCTCGTCGAGTGCGGCGAGGGCCGCGAGCGACGCGGCCAGCGCCTCGGACGTCAGGGTGCCGACGGTCTCACCGTCGCGCGCGGCCAGTTCCTGGCGGGCCAGGCCGATCGTGCCGGCTCGGTGCACGGTGCCCTCGTCAGGCGCGATCAGGCCGGCGAGAACGTGCAGCAGCGTCGTCTTGCCGCGGCCGTTCTCGCCGACGACGGCGACCCGTGACCGGGCGGAGACAGTGACCGAGACGTCGTTCAGAACACGCCGGGACCCACGGACGACGGTGACGCCAGTGGCGCGCAGGTGTGCGCTACCGCCCGCCTTGACGGGCGGGGACATGGTTTCGGGATTCGGGTTGAGGTTCAAGGGTGCTCCGCAGCAGCTCGCAGTGGAGCCGGGCAGCGTCAAGCGACCGCCCGGCGGGAACCGGAACGGCAAGCGCGGATTTCAGCAGAGAGGAGGCGCCGCCGTCAGCGGGCGGAGCGGACCTTCTGCGACCAGATACCTCGTGCCACGACGGTGATTTTAGCAGCGCCGACGCCCTCCACCCGTTTCGAGGAGGATGGAGCGGAGGCCCGGCTCGGACGGTCAGCGCAGGCTGGTGAGGACCTTCTCGTACCTGGCGCGGTCGGCCGTGGGGGTCTTCGCCTCCAGGTAGTTGAGCACCACCGTGCCCCGCCGGAACGACTGGCCGCCCCACGTCTCGGCGATCTCGCTGGCGCTGGTCTCGTCGGGGAAGACGTAGACCGTGACGGCGTCGGTCGCGACCAGCTCGGAGCAGCCCAGGCCGAGCCCGTCCGGGCCGCAGTCGACCGACCGGTCCCGGGGGTTGGGCACCTTCAGCCCGGCGGCCTTGAACGCGTCCACGACCTGCCGCGCGCCGGGCGTGCCGGTCGGCTTGACCGGGAGCTTCACCGGCGGCGGGCTGGCGGGACGGCGCTCGGTCGTCCCGCCGGCGCTCGGACCGGCCGGGCCCGCCCCGGTCGGCCGGGCGGCCGGCGGCGTCGCCGTTGCGCCGGTCGGGGCCGACGACGGCACGTCGGCCGGGGTCGACGCCGAGGCGGCCGGGGGCGCGGCGCGCGGCGGCTCCTCCGCGTCGTCGCCGCAGGCGGCGGTGAGGGCGGCGGCGATCACGAGGACCGCGACGGCGGGCAGGCTCCGGTTGGTCACCCCTGGCAGTCTGCCCAACCGGCTCCCGTCCCGGCAGTGGCCGGTCGGTCAGTGCCGTTGTCCCATTTCTGCCACCCCGCGCCAGTCGACCGGACGGCGCGGGGTGGCACCGGTACGATCCCGACCCGGTCGACGAGGGGAGCCGAGGATGACCGGGACGAACGGGATGACCGGGGTGACCGTACGGCCCGCGCGGGCCCGGGACCGCGCGGCGGTCGACGCGCTGCACGACCGCGAGTGGGGCGGGCCGTACGTCGTCGCCCACGACACCCGGCACGACCTGCGTACGCTGCCCACGCTGGTGGCGACCGACGGGGCCGGGGCGGTGGTCGGGGCGCTCGCCCACCACGACGGCGCCGACGGGCTGGAGGTGGTCAGCGTGGTGGCCGCGACGCCCGGCGGCGGCGTCGGCACGGCCCTGCTGGCGGCGGCCGAGGAGGTGGCCCGGGCCGCTGGCCGGCCCCGGCTCTGGCTCGTCACCACGAACGACAACCTGCGGGCGCTGCGGTTCTACCAGCGGCGCGGCCTGCGGCTGGTGCGCGTGGACCGGGGCGCGGTGGACCGGGCGCGCCGGCTCAAGCCGAGCATCCCGGCAACCGGCGAGGACGGCATCCCGCTGCACGACGAACTGGTCCTGGAACTGCGCCTCAGCGCGGACGAACCGGTCCCCGCCGGCCGTCCGGTGCACGGTCGGCAGGCCGCCGCCCCACCCGCCGGCGCGGCCCGCGTCCCGTGGATCTCGCTGACCACCGACTACGGCCTCGCCGACGGATTCGTCGCCGCCTGCCACGGGGTGATCGCGCGGCTGGCGCCGCAGGCCCGGGTCGTCGACGTGACCCATCTCGTCCCGCCGGCCGACGTACGCCGGGGCGCGGCGGTGCTCGCGCAGACCGTGCCGCACCTGCCGGAGGGGGTGCACGTGGCCGTCGTCGACCCGGGCGTGGGCACGACCCGCCGGGGCGTCGCGCTGGCCACCCCGCGCGGGCTGCTGGTGGGGCCGGACAACGGCCTGTTGCTGGAGGCCGCCGAGGCGCTGGGCGGGGTGCTCGCCGCCGTCGAGCTGACCGATCCGGCCTGGCTCGCGCCCGAGGTGTCGCGCACGTTCCACGGCCGGGACGTCTTCGCGCCGGTGGCCGCGCGGTTGGCGCTGGGCGCGCCGCTGGCCGGGGTGGGCCCGGCGGTCGACCCCGGGTCCCTGGTCCGGCTGCCGGCGCCGGTGCTCCGCCGGGAGGCGGACGGCTTCACGGCCGAGGTGCTGACCGTCGACCATTTCGGCAACGTCCAGCTGGCCGCGCCGGCCGACCTGCTGGCGCCGCTGCCGGCCCGGGTCCGGGTGCGGCCGGGCAGCGGTTCGGAGCCCGGCCGGGAGGCCGTGCACGGGCGTACCTTCGGCGACGCCGCAGCGGGCGGGCTGGTGGTGCACGCCGACTCCGCCGGCCGGGTCGCCGTGGCGGTCAACGGTGGCCGGGCGGCGGACCTGCTGGCGGTGGTCCCGGGCGACCTGCTGCGGATCGCGGCCGGCTGAGCACCACGGTGGCCGGCACCGGGCCGGACCGGAGGTGCCCGGCCGGCCCGGTGGGCGTACGCGGCGGTGGTCAGCAGAGCGGCACCGTGCCGCCGTAGACCGCCGAGACGTACGCGTGGCTGACGTACTGGCCGCCGGCGAGGCGGTTCCACCGGTTGGTGGTCCGGTACGGGCCGGCCACGGTCTGCCCGGTCACGTAGCACTGGATCGGCACGTTGGCGTACCGGGCGGCCAGGCCCCGCACCGCGTACCCCGTACCGGCGCCGGCGCGGACGTTGAGCGGACCGTCGCCGACCACGCCGCGCGGGCCGCTGCCGGTCCACAGGTACGCCACGTCCACCCAGGCGTTGGTGGTCAGCTGCAACCCGTCCCAGAAGGTGCCGTCGGCGAGGTCGACGCCGGCCGGGTTCAGCACCACCCGCCCGAACTGGTCCCGCCCGCCGTTGTAGCCGGACTGGTAGGCCGCCTGCGCCTGCGGCCGGCCCTGCGGGAGGTCCTTCCAGTTCTCCCGCACGGCGCTGAGGTTCCAGTAGTCGTCGCGGGTGTTCCACGGGCCGACGTCCCAGACCGGGGCGTACTCGCAGCGGCTGCCGGTGGTGGTGCAGACCCGGACGGTGTAGTCGCCGGTGTTCGTTGGGGCCAGGCCGCGCCGGGAGGGCAGCGCGACGAAGTGGTCCCCGGCCACGATCGTGTGACCGTTGGCGGTCACCCCGCCGACCAGCCCGATCCGGGTCGCGTACACCCGGTAGGTGAGGCCGGGCGTGGCGGCGGAGACGGCGGCGCCGGCGTCGGCGGTGAGTCGCACGGCGCGCACCTCGGCGGTGGCGCCGGACCGGCTCGCGGTGAGCACCACCCGGGTCTGCACGCGGGTGACCGGCCGGTCGAAGACCGCCCCGCCGGTGGCCTCGCGCCACTCGGTCCAGCCCGCCGCCCGCCAGCCCCGTACCTGGGCCTCGGCGGTGGCGCCGGCGGTGGCGCGGGCGTCGACGGTGGCGCGGACCCGGGTGGCGGGCCGGGCCAGGGTGCGCGGTGGCGCGAGGAAGATCCCCTCGGCGACCGCGCTGCGGGGCGCGCGGGCCGGCGCGGGGCGGGGGTCGGCCAGGCGGAGCCCGGCGCGGGTGTGCCGGACGTTGACGTCGTCGGCGTCGACGCGGGAGAGGTCGGTCGTCCACCGCTCGCCGTCGGCGGCGGCGAGCGCGGGGCTCGGGGAGGGTAGGAGGGCGAGGGCGAGGATCACGGTCAGGGCGGCGGTACGGGTGCGACGTTGGGGCAGAATCATGGGCATTCTCCTCAGAACTCCCTGATCCTCTCCTTGTCAGTAGATCGACAGGAACCTCCATACAAATAGCGACACATGCGAATTCGGCTCGGACGAGGAAGGATGGGCGGGTGCCCGAAGGCGACACCGTCTGGAACACCGCCCGCGTACTGCACCGTGCCCTGGCCGGCGCCCGCCTGACCGGCAGCGACTTCCGGGTGCCGCAGCTCGCGGCGACCGACCTCGCCGGCTGGACCGTGCGGGAGTCGGCCAGCCGGGGCAAGCACCTGCTGCTGCGCCTCGCCGCCCCGCCGCACGCCGCGGCCCCGCCGCACGCCGCGGCCCCGCCGCACGCTGCGCCGGGAGCGAACGACGCGACCCCGGCGCGGGACGGCGGTCCTGCCGGGGACCCGGGAGACGACGGCGGGACGCGCTGGACGCTGCACTCGCACCTGCGGATGGACGGCTCCTGGCGGGCGTACGCGCCGGGGGAACGGTGGGCGGCCCGGCCGGCGCACCTGATCCGCGTCGTGCTGCGCAGCGCGCGGGCGGTCGCCGTCGGCTACCACCTGCACGAGCTGGCGCTGGTGCCGACCGCCGAGGAGGAGTCGCTCGTCGGGCACCTCGGCCCCGACCTGCTCGGCGCGGACTGGGACCCGGCCGAGGCGGTGCGCCGGTTGGCCGCCCACCCGGACGCCACCATCTCCGAGGCGCTGCTGGACCAGCGCAACCTGGCCGGCGTCGGCAACCTCTACAAGTGCGAGGTGCTCTTCCTGCGCGGCGTCTCGCCGTGGACCCCGGTGCGCGCGGTGCCGGACCTCGCCGGCACCGTGGCCCTGGCCCAGAAGCTGCTCGCCGCCAACCGGGGCCGCTGGACGCAGAGCACCACCGGCTCGCTGCACCGGGGGCAGACCAGTTACGTCTACGGCCGGCGCGCCCAGCCCTGCCGTCGCTGCGGCACCGCGATCCGCAAGGAGGAACTGGGCGAGCGGGTCACCTACTGGTGCCCGGTCTGCCAGCCGGAACCCCCCGCCGGCTGACGCAGCCGGCCGGCGTGTCGGGCGGGACACTCCGGCGGGGCGGCGGCGAGTCGCATCCCCGCCACAGATACGGACGATTGGGTACTTCCTAACCCCGCCGTCGAGGTCGCATGCTGCGGTTGACTCCTCACGCATCGTCAACGAAGCGCGACCGGGTCCGCCACGCCGCCGTGGCGGCCGCCGCGCCCGGACACCGGGGAGAGCCATGGAGCTGTTCCGCAGACTCCGGATCCCGTGGGCGGAGCGGGCGACGGCCCGCGCCGGGGACGACGCCGCCGACGGGACCGGGCCGACGCCCGTCCCGGCGGCCCGGCGCGCGGCGGAGTCCGTCGTCGCGCCCGCCAGCCTCGACCCCGCCGCCGTCCCGCGCCACTTCGGTCCGGTGCCGAACCACGCCCGCAGCCCGCTGCCGGTCGTCGACGCCGACGGCTGCGTGCTGCCCGGCACCGGCATCCGCAAGTTCGTCGACGCGCTGCCCCGCCCCGGCACACTCGGCCGCACCGAGCTGGGCGCCCACCTGCCGGTGGCGGTGCCGGACACCATCAGCTACCCGGGCTGCGACTACTACGAGATCGGCCTCGAGCAGTACGCGCAGCGGCTGCACCGGGACCTGCCGGCGACCCGGCTGCGCGGCTACCGGCAGCTCAACCTCGGCACGGACACGCACGGGCACAACACGGTCGTGCCGGCGGGGCGTCCCTGGCACCTCGGGCCGGTCGTCCTGGCCCGGCGCGGCCGGCCGGTCCGGGTCAAGTTCATCAACCAGCTCCCCACCGGCCGCTCCGGCGAGCTCTTCCTGCCGGTCGACGAGAGCGTCGACGGCGCCGGGACCGGCCCGCTCGACGGTCCCGCGCCCTACCCGCAGAACCGCGCGGTGCTGCGGCTGGCGGGCGCGCACACCGGCTGGACCAGCGCCGGCAACCCCTGGCAGTGGGTGACCCCGGCCGGCGAGATCACCCCGTACCCGACGGGGCCCGGCCTCGCCCACGTGCCCGACATGCCGCCGCCCGGCGCGGGCGCGACCACGCTCTACTACCCGAACGAGCAGAGCGGGCGGCTGTGCTGGTTCCACGACAACACCGTCGGCCTGTCCCGGCTCACCGTCTACTCCGGGCAGCTCGCGCTCTACCTGCTCACCGACCCGGCCGAGGAGAGGCTCGTCGCCGACGGGGTGCTCCCCGCCGACCAACTGCCCCTGGTGATCGAGGACAAGACCTTCGTGCCGGAGGACGCCCAGCTCGCCGGGGAGGACCCGACGTGGGACCGGGCCCGCTGGGGCTCCCGGGGCAGCCTCTGGCACCCGCACGTCTACCAGCCCCGGCAGAACCCGCACCGGGCCGACGGGACGAACCCGACCGGCCGGTGGGACTACGGTCCGTGGTCGCGTACGGGCGACGACGCCGGGGAGCGGGAGCACGGCGGCCCGCCCCACCGGGCGGGGCCGGTGCCGAACCCGCACCACGACCCCGTCGCCGCACCCGACGAGCCGCCGCTCGCGCCCGGCGTCCCGCACCCCTCGGCGGTGCCGGACGCGTTCGGCGACACCATGCTCGTCAACGGGATCGCGTACCCGTACCTGGAGGTCGAGCCGAGGACGTACCGGTTCCGGATCCTCAACGCCTGCCTGGACCGCGGCCTGAACCTCCAGCTCTACCGGGCCCGCTCCGACGGCCCGATGTGGGATGCGGACGGCGCGCTGGCCGACCCCGACGCCGGCGAGGTGCCGATGGTGGACGCGGTCCGCGCGCCGGACCGGCCGGCCGGCTGGCCGACGGACGGGCGGGACGGCGGGGTCCCGGACCCGCGCGCCGCCGGCCCGGAACTCGTCCAGATCGGCAACGAGTGCGGCCTGCTCCCCGCGCCGGTGGTGGTGCCGAACCAGCCGGTCGGCTACCGGTACGACCGGCGCGACCCGACCGTGCTCAACGTCGACGCGCACGCGTTGCTGCTCGCCCCGGGGGAGGTCGCCGACGTGCTGGTGGACTTCTCCGCCGTCCCGCCCGGCGGCACGCTGATCCTCTACAACGACTGCCCGGCCCCGCTGCCCGGCTTCGACCCGCGCGCCGACCACCGCACGGGCGGCCCCGACCGCAGCGCCGAGGGCGGGGCGCCGCCCACCCGCCCCGGGTACGGGCCGAACACCCGCACCCTGCTCCAGTTCCGGGTCGCCGGCACCCCGGCGCCGCCGTACGACCTGGCCCGGCTGCGCGAGCGCCTGCCCGGCGCGTACGCGGCCAGCCAGCGCCCGCCGATCGTGCCGCAGCCGGCGTACGACGCGGCGTTCGGCACCCGCACCGCGCGCGACACGGTGGTCCCGGTGCACGCCGCGACGGTCAGCTTCCTCCCGGCCGGCGCCGCCGCCCCGGTGCGCCTGCCGATCGAGGTCAAGGCGGTGCAGCAGGTCTTCGAACCGGACCACGGCCGGCTCGTCGGCCGGCTCGGCGTCGGCCACCCGCACGCCGGGCCGCTCTCGCCCACCGTCCTGCCGCTCGGGCCGACCGACCCGGCCACCGAGGTGCTGCACGTCACGGACCCCGCCGTCGCGGTGGGCGGCCCCGCGGACGGCACCCAGCTCTGGCGGATCCGCGGCAACAGCCGGCAGACCCAGCCGGTGCGGTTCACCGGCTGCGACGTGCAGCTGGTCAACCGGGTCGGCTGGGACGGCGCCACCCGGGCGCCGCACCCGGCGGAGCGGGGCTGGAAGCAGGTCGTCCGGGTCGACCCGCGCGAGGACGTGATCGTCGCGATCCGGCCGGTCGCGCCGCCCCTGCCGTTCAAGATCGGCGACAGCGTACGGTTGCTCGACCCGCTCCGGCCGGCCGGCGCCCGGACCGGCTCGACCCCGGTCAGTCCGGTGGACGGCCGGCCTGCGGCGGTGGTGAACCAGCTCGTCAACCTCGGCTGGGAATACCAGTGGCACAGCCAGCTCGGCGGCCACCGGGACCAGGGCATGACCCGGCCGCTGGTGCTGCGGGTGTCGCCCCGGGCGCCGACCGGGCTGACCGCCACGCCCGCCCCCGGATCGGCCACCGCGCTGCCGGCCATCGCGCTGACCTGGACGGGCAACGGCAGTCGCCCCCCGGCCACCAGCCACCTGCTCCAGCGGGCCACCGACGCCGCCTTCACGCAGGGGCTCACGGCGATCACGGTGGCGGCCACCGCGACCCGCCACACCGACGCCACCGTCACCCCCGGGGTGACCTACCACTACCGGATCCGGGCGGAGAACGCGGTGAGCTGCTCCACGTGGTCGAACAGCGTGCCAGCCTCGGTGCAGCTCACCGCGCCGACGGGGCTGACCGCGGCGATCCCGCCGGCCGCGCCGCTGCGGATCGCACTGCGCTGGGCCAACCGCTCCTTCGCCACCGGGATCGACGTGCAGCGGGCCACCAACCCGACGTTCAGCAGCGGACCGGGCACCACCGCGATCGGGGTCGGCGACAACCACCTCGACGCCGCCGTCGCCCCGGACACCACCTACTACTACCGGGTGCGGACCACCTATCTCGGCGCCGCGTCGGCCTGGTCGACGGTGGCCCGGGCGACCACCCCGCCGGCGCCGGGCCCGCCCACCGGGGTGACCGCCACGGCGACGGCGTCCGGGCCGGACACGGCGACGGTGATCCTCGCCTGGGCGGCGAGCACCCCGGCCGCGCCGGGCGCGGGGTTCGTCGTGCAGCGGGCGTTGGACCCGGCGTTCAGCCGGGGAGTGGCGGCCTTCACCGTCACCGGCCGGGGCTTCACCAACACCGGCCTGGCGCGCGGCGTCACCTACCACTACCGGATCCGGTCGTTCAACGTCGTCGGCAGCTCCCCGTTCACCGGCCCGGTGCCGGTCACCACGCCGCCGTGACCGACCCGCATGACCCGCGCGGCCCGCGTCGATCATGCAGTTGTGGTGGGGTGCGAAACGCCCGAACGGGTGCGAAGCCGGCACCACAACTGCATGATCGACCAGATCGTGACGGCGGGGCGCGTCAGGGGGTGCGCAGCGGGGCGCCGACGCCGCGCAGCTCGGTCAGCGCCGAGGCGACGCCGTGCAGCAGGTCGGTCGCCTCGGTGAGCCGGGAGGCGGCCGGGTGCGCGGCGTCGGGGTGGGCGTCCCCGGCCACGTAGCCGGCGGCGGCCACGACCAGCCGCTCGTACGCGGTGACGCCCTGCTCCAGCTGTGCGGTCAGGGCCCGGTGCGCCTCGGCCAGCGGCGGCCGGGCCTCGGCCGGGGCGAGCCGCAGCGTGCGCTCGACGCTGGCCACCCGGTCGGCGAGGTCCCGCAGTGACCGGTCGGCCTCGGCGGCCTCCAGCACGGCCGGCGACGCCAGCCCCGTCAGCCGGCCGGTCATCCCGGCGAGGGTGAGGGCGGCCCGGTCCAGCCGGGCCCAGGGCTCGGCGGCACTGGTGCCGCGCAGCGCCACCCGGGAGCGCACCCGGCGGACCTCGGCCAACACGCCGGGGCCGACGGGGAGCCGCTCCACGGCGGCGACCAGCCGGGCGCGGGAGCGCGCGGCGGCCTCGGCCGGGTCGAGCGCCGGCGGTGCCGGCTGGGCGGCCAGCGCCCGCAGGTCGACCCAGCGCCAGGCGGCGAGCACCAACGCGCCGCCCGCCCCGGCCGCCCAGGCCGCGTCGGGCAGTCCCAGCCCGGCGTACGGGGTCAGCACCGCGGCGGCGCCGCCCAGGCCACCGGCCGTGACGCTCCACCGGCGTGCGGACCGCCGCAACCGGCTCAGGCTGCGGAAGTACCGCGTACGCTCGTCTGCCACCTCTGCCTCCTCGACCCGGCCGCTCAGCCGGCGGCGGTGGTGTCCCCGGTGCCGCGTTCGCGGCCCATGCTGGCGCGGATCTCGTCCAGCCGGGCGGCGGCCGCCGGGTCGGCGGCCGGCGCGGCGGGCTGGGCCTGCTGCGCGGCCGGTCGTTCCTGCCTGCCGCCGAGCTGCTCGCCGGCCATGCTCGACCGGATCTGCTCCAGGCGGGAGGAGCCGGCCGAGTCGAGGGTCGCCTTCTGGATCTCCAGCATGCGGCCCTCGACGGAGTTGCCGGCCAGCTCGGCGCGGCCCATCGCCGTGGCGTACCGCTGCTCGATGCGGTCGCGCACCTCGTCGAGCGAGGGCGTGTTGGCGGGGGCGGTCAGGGCCGACATCGACTCCAGCGAGCGGGCCACGCTCTCCTGCATCTTGGCCTGCTCCAGCTGGCTGAGCAGCTTGGTGCGCTCGGCGAGCTTCTGCTGGAGGATCATCGAGTTGTTCTCGACCGCCCGGCGGGCCTGGGCGGCGGCGCCGAGCGCCTGGTCGTGCAGGGTCTTGAGGTCCTCCGTGGCCTGCTCGGCCGAGACCAGCTGGGTGGCGAGGGTCTGGGCGGACTGCTCGTAGCGGCCGGCCTCCGCCTCGTCGCCCCCGGCGCGGGCCTTGTCGGCGAGGACCAGTGCCTGGCGGGCGTTGGCCTGCAACCGCTCGACCTCGGACATCTGCCGGGACAGCTTCATCTCCAGCTGCCGCTGGTTGCCGATCACGGCGGCGGCCTGCTGGACCAGCGCCTGGTGCTGGCGCTGGGCCTCCTCGATGGCCTGCTGGATCTGCACCTTCGGATCGGCGTGCTCGTCGATCCTGGCGCCGAAGAGCGCCATCAGGTACTTCCACCCCTTGACGAACGGGTTCGCCATCTTTGCGTTGTCCCCTCAGTAGCGTCGCTCCGCCTCGACCGCGCCGGGTGCTCCCGGCCGGCTCCGGCGCGGCAGTGGCTCCATCGTCCCAGCCGGACGCCACCCGGGCGTCCGTACCGGCGAGCGAAGCGAGCGCCGACGCCGTCCGCGATCAAGGGTACGCGGCGCGGTCGAGGCCGACCACGTGGCGAGAAAGGGGGTGGCTCAGGCGGCGCAGACCACGTCGCGCTCGCTGCCCCGGACCCGGGAGCTGCGCAGGGTGGCCTTGAGCGGGGAGTCCTGGCGGACCTGGACGGCGACCGTGCCGTCCGAGCTGACCTGGTGGACGCCCCGACCGGTGCTCCTGCGCACGGCGACGGGCGCGGCCGGCTCGTCCTGCACCGGCACCAGCACGCCGGGCATCTGCTCGGCGAGGGCGACGGTGTCGCTGACCTCGCGCAGCAGCTCGGACAGGCGCGCACCGAGGGCGTCGCAGATCGCCGCCAGCAGCTCGCTGGAGGGCTCCTTCTGGCCGCGCTCGATCTCGGACAGGTAGCCGAGGCTGACGTTGGCGGCGGAGGAGACCTCGCGCAGGGTGCGGTGCTGCCCCTGCCGGCGCGCCCGCAGTGCGTCACCGATCACGCGGCGTAGCAGGACCATTCGCACCTCCCCCTGAGGGACACCACTCGTCCACGCGGCCCGTCCGGCGTGTCGAGCCGGACCGGTCGCCGGAGCCTTCCCGCAACCGTACCCGTTACGGGCCCCCACGACATCCCACCCCGCCCCTCGGATCGCGGCAGACCGGTCACCGGCGCCCCGCGCCGGCCGCCTCGGCCCGCCCGCCGTCGGCGTCCGCCGCGTCGGTGTCGTGGATCCGCGCGGCGAGCAGCCGCAGCGCCTCGACGACCGCGGCGGAGCGGATGTGGTCGCGGCCGCCGTCCAGGTCGAGCTGCCGGACGTCGGTGCCGGACGGCCCGGCCACCGCGACGTAGACCAGCCCGACCGGCTTGCCGTCCTGCGGCTGAGGGCCGGCCACCCCGGTGGTGGCCAGGCCCCAGTCGGACCCGCACTGGCGCCGCCCGCCCTCGGCGAGGGCCACCGCCACGTCCGGGTCGACCGGCCCCCGGTCGGCCAGCAGGTCCTCCGACACGCCGGCGAGCCGCGCCTTGAGCTCGGTGGCGTAGACCACCAGGCCGCCCCGGAAGACCCCGCTCACCCCGGCGATCTCCACGATCGAGGCGGCCAGCAGGCCGCCGGTGAGCGACTCGACGGTGGCCAGGGTCTGGTGCCGCTCCGAGAGGCTGTGCACCACGCCGGCCGCCGGACTCCCCACCGGCCGTGCTCCGTCTGCGTCGATGTCCATGTCCCGGATCCTTTCCCCGCCCCGCCTGCCCTACTCATCCTCCCCCGACCGACGTGGGCGCGGGGGGGCCCCCCC